>NZ_CP012602.1:3080000-3192500 GCF_001278805.1 Bacillus sp. FJAT-18017
CCTTCCGTAAAATACTCCCCTCGCTTTCCGCTTACATCGGTATTCAGGTCATACTTACCTGTCAAAAGCCCTGATGCGAGTGGAAAATATGGCACGTATTATAACAAACCGGAATCCGCTTTAAAAACCATGAAATACCGATATTGCCCTTTTCAAATAACGGATACGGTTGTTATGTTCTAACTATCCTTGTTTTGTATTAAACTTCTGTCCTTATCCTTACATAACTGTTTTACATATAAATTGACGAATCACATAATCTTGAATGTCTTTCATTTAGCTGTACACATTGTCGGCACATGAGACGGATTGAGTAGAGAGAACTAGGCCCTTACCAGAGGATATATAATCATGCTCATGTACCCTAGGCTAGTGAGTTGATTAAACATAACTATGTTTTGAATGGCCGTTTATTACTATTTTTCCAGATTAAGAGTAGTAAGGGTCTGGCCCGTACTATCAAGTGAATAGTCATGCTCTTAATCAGAGGCTAGTTAAGCCCATAAAAAATTGGTAATGTAACTAGGTTCCAGATGGGTGTTAATCACTATTTTTCCAAAGGAGGGGTAGTAAGGGTCAGACCCGGACTATATGGTGCATAGTCATGCTCATGTACCGGGTGCTAGTGAATTGAACTAAAAATAGTTACATGACTACTTGGGATAATTATTTATTACTATTTTTCTTAACTGACGAATCGACTGCAAGGCCACCCATAATCGTTCTTGACGACCCTGTGTATCCAATGTCATAGCGTCCGGTCGTTAATAGAGATTCTTAACGACCCTGCTAGCTTCATAAAGCAGCGTCCGGTCTTCAACAGTGCATCTTGGCGACCCTGCCAGCCACATAATATGGGGTCCGGTCGTCAATAGAGCTTCTTGACGCCCCAATGAACCAAATATGATTGTACCCAGTCGTCAATGGTTTATTAATCCCCCGAGGGCCAATTCACAGAATATATGAATGACAAAACTGCTTCTGATCCACAACACTACCTAAAACCACAAAACGCCCGTACTTAATGCACGGGCGTTCAAAAAGCTTCTATATTATTTATGCGGGGTTATAACTAAATTAGGCTTTGTAATGCTCGGATCTGGCAAACCTTCGACTACAGCAATGTTTCCGTATTTCTTTCTTAGTTCATCGATTGGGCCAATTTCGATGTTCCCATATGGGCAGGCTGCTACACACGCTGGGTCTTCACCTATTGACCTGAGGTCCGCACACATGTCGCATTTAGAGATTCTAAATGTTTTTTGGTTTAATTGAGGCGCCCCGTACGGGCAATCCCTGATACAGAATTGGACACCGCGGCACACTTTGATGTCCGCGTATACAACTCCGTCTTCTTTATTCTTTTTCATGGCGCCGGTCGGGCAAACTTCAACGCACTTTGGTTCATCGCAGTGGTTGCATGACATGGATAACCAGGGTGCCTTCACATTGTGGGTTAATCCATTACCGGATTCCTGGAATGCACCGCTGCGTGATTCCCACACGCGCCTGAAAGCACGTTCGTCATCTAGATTATTTTTATCCTTGCAGGCCATAAAGCAGACATTGCAGCCGGCACAACGGCTTTGGTTGACATAAAATCCTAATTGTACTGCCACGTTGTTCCCTCCTTTTACGCCTTCGCTACTTCAACAAGCATCGTTTGATGTGCATTTCCGTGTGCTAGAGGTGTTTTCCGCTGTGATGTTAGTACATTGGCGCAGCCTCCGCGATCAATGCCATTTTCATCCGGCTGATACCATGCCCCAGCTTGCATCGCAACGACCCCGGGGATAATCCTCGGTGTAACCTCAGCTGGTATCATTGTTGTTCCCCGGTCGTTGTAGATTTTTACGAGGTCTCCTTGTTTTAAACCGCGCTTACCCGCATCAATAGGGTTGATCCATAGTACTTGTTTGGCAACCTGCTGCTGCCAAGGATGATTGTAGAAACCTGAGTTCATCCTGTTCTTTCCTTTCCAGGTGATACACTGAAGTGGGAACTTATCTTTAAGTGGATCCTCTGCCCCCTCCCATTCAGGGATATATTTAGGGATGGCAGGAATTTCTTCATTCATCATGTCAAAAAGTGTTTTTGAAAACAGTTCGATTTTCCCTGATGGTGTTTCGAACTTATTGTTTTTTGGATCCTCAATCTGGGCCTGGAAGGCAACGCGCGGGCCGTCATATCTCCAGTAATGTACACGGTTCTTTTTCAAATCCTCAAAAGACGGAGTGTCCGGATACTGTTTCTTGGTTTCATCAAGAATGTACTTAATCCAGCCAAGTTCGTCCCGGCCTTCTGTAAACTGCTGTCTAATCCCCAGACCTTCGGCGACCTCTGACATCCATTCGTAATCGGAACGAGCTTGGTAATAGTTGTTTACAATTTTCTCAGAGAGCATGAAATAGTCCCCAGAACCCCATGAACCGCCGAGATTCCAGCGCTCGAAAAAGGTTGTTTCAGGCAGCAGAATATCTGCGTACTTGGCACTCGGTGTCAGGAAGTGGTCACTGACGACAATGAATTCTACAAGGCTCTCATCTTCAAGGATTTTAATCGTCTTGTTAACGTCAGGCTGCTGGTTTACCAGATAGTTTCCAGCGAGATTATAGATTAGCTTGATATTCTGTGTGAGTTTGTCGACTCCCTGCAGACCATCTGCCGGAGTAATTTTCTCGGCATTCGTTATCGCATCTGTCCAGGACATAATTGATATTGAGCCCTTAAGTGGATTTTCAGGAGCCGGTACATCTATTGCGAATTTCCTCGGGATTCCGCCATAGCCGGAAGCCCAGCCGCCAAGTTTGCCAACATTGCCTGTAATAGTTGCTAGCATTGTGCCGCCCCGGGCAATCTGTTCACCACTGGCATGGCGTTGAGGTCCCCAGCCCTGTATAAGCGCTGCAGGCTTTGCGGTTGCATATTCGCGGGCCAGTTCCCGGATTTTCTTAGCGGGCACCTTCGTAATTTTTTCAGCCCACTCCGGAGTTTTTTCAATGCCGTCTTTTTTTCCAAAAAGATAGGATACAATCGATTCGTTTGCCGGTACACCTTCTGGCATATGCTCCTCATCGAACCCGACAACAAATTTATCTAAAAATGCTTTGTCATGAAGGTTTTCCTTAACAATGACATATGCCATTGCATTCATTAACGCGTTATCTGTTCCAGGAAGCAGCGGAATCCATTCATCGGCATAAGCTGCAATTGAATCGGAATAGCGCGGGTCGACAGCTATGAATTTGATCCCTTTCTTCTTAAGCTTCGAATAATAATGATTTGTATTTCCAAAGATTGTTTCCGTTGGATTATGGCCCCACAGAATAACCAGGTTCGTATGCTCTAATGAGTCAAGTGAGCTTCCAGTTTGGGCTGTTCCGTACGTATACGGTGTTGCTGCTGCGGTGTTCCCCATGGAAACGGAATGATAATAATTCAGGAATCCGCCATCAAGAGCGAACAGGCGTCTGGCGAGATAGGCACCGCCCATTGATCCGCCAGTAACGGCTGTACCTTGATGCACATACCGGGATTCTGGCCCGTAGGTTTCGGTAATCCTCTTTGTCTCTTTGGTGATGATGTCTACAGCTTCCTTCCAGGAAATACGCTCAAACTTCCCTTCACCGCGTTTTCCAACCCGCTTCATCGGATATTTAAGACGGTCCGGATGGTATTGGTACTTACGGTAGCTTCTGCCGCGGACGCATGCTTTCATATATGGATTCTGTTCATCCAACTCATTATTGGTTCGGGCGCTGACCTTTACAATAACACCGTCTTTCACATGTGCCTTGATTAGGCATTTGCCTCCGCAATCGAATGTACTGCAAGTCGGAATAATTTTTTCCGGAATAGCTGGTGCTTTTGCAACTGGAACGTCGGTGCTTTTACTTAGATAGTTAGATGTGACAACACCACCTGCAACAACCGGTACTGTGAGCGCGCCTGTCCACTTCAGAAATGAACGCCGGGAAATTTTTTTACCCGTATCCTTGTCACTCATGATTCAATGCCTCCTTGATATTCACTGCGATTTCTTCTTCCAACGAGATGTATTCCTCCAAGAGGACCGATGCCCCCTTAAACCAGAGAGTTTTTGCATTTTTTTCAAAAAGATCAGAGAATTTCGGTGCCCACCGAAGAAAGTGTGCATCCAAAAATGCTGCCTGGTCTGCCAGGAGTTTCATACGAATGTCTTTTTCTTCAGTGTTTAGTGTCATTAGAATCATATGAGCAAGAAACTCCAACTCTATGAGAATATGATCCTCGGGTTCATTATTTTCGCGGATAAAGGATAGCCCGTATGTCTTGTAGCTTTCCCTAACTTTGAGTGTCTGTTCTTCGAATAATAGGTGTTCCCTTCCCAGATATACGGATTCCCATGGAGGCGCCGGCAGGACGTTAGGCCCTACAAACAAAGAATTAAATTCGTCTCGGCCTTCCTGGATAACCTTCTCAGGATTTTGATTAAGTGCTAGAAGAAACTCCTTTATAAGCGCTCCTCCTTCACTGTTATCAGCTAAGATATGAAAGTTTTGATCAGCATTCAATGCCTCTGCCCTGTCTATATCAGGTGCTGCATCAAGAAGGAAGCGGAGAAAGCTGTTCATATAATATCTGGTTAACAAACTATTCTGATCGTCGGCCAAGCTTTTAGCTTCATTCATTTTTTCACCGCCAATTCCACCATTTTCAACTTGCTTTTATTGTAAAATATATCCATGTCCTCTTTTCATTTTACACGATTTTTAACTTTGCTCAGAACTTCACAAATAAGATTCGAATACTGTTCAAAATCTTATTACCGAATTATGAACAATGAGAATGAAAGTCAGTAATTATCTTAAAATAACTTCCTTTCCGAATCGCTATTAAAAAATTTATTAAATTTAGTATAAATCCCAAAACTTAGTCTGGGATTAAGTACCCATTAAATTTTTCTTAAATAATATCAAATAAAACAAATGAAAATCCCACCCAAAATTGGTTTATTTAGAGTGCATTAATCAGAATTTTTTCATGCAAAAAGATCCAATGTTACTTAATCATATGTTAAAATAATATTAAGTAACATAGTAAAGGCGTTTTCGCAAAGCACAAGATCGAAAAGCAATCTACCAGGACTCCTCCACTTTGCAGAGCATTAATCGCAGCGCTCTATTCATTTAACTCACCTAACAATTCAATGAATAACACCCCAGGCGTACACTCCATTTACTCGGTTTAACTATAGCTCCTCTCTGCAAATGACCTAAAGGAGATAGTAGCATTACTTATAATAAATTGGAGGTACTGACCAATTTATGAATGGTACTTCCTATAACGGTTTCCCTTGGATCTTCAATCGGATATAAGCTCTTTTCATTCACCTTAAGGAGGGATTTAATGAATATCGGAATTGGCATTATCTTGTTAATCTATTTGATGATCGTCGCGGTTGGATTTATAGCTTATATATATCTCTCAAAAAAGAGCAGAACCGGATATTTAGTCATAAACAAATCCTATACGAATGCCTTGTTTGTCCTTTTTATTACAATTGTTCTGGCAATTACGATGATTGCACTCCCTTTCATTCCTGTTGATAAAAGCTCTGCGGGCCAGTTAATCCTCGGAAGCAAGATTATTTCCCTCTTAACCCTTTGCGTCAGCTTGTTTGTATTAAGCAAGAGATACTTTAAACAACCCCCCTACTCAAAATAAAATATGTACACTGCCCACACCCTTTAAAAGACATTTTAGCAGGAAGACATGCAAATACATGTTGTGAGTGCGGGTGCTAAACTTTGGAAAATTTCACAAAGGTGCAGAAGACCTATCAATCAGATTGTAGCCATCAACGAGCTTGATAACTCCAATTGTGGTAGCCGGACAATCGCTTGTCATCAGCAGCATGAAGTGTGGTTCGAGAGCCTGCAGGCGAAGTAAGAAACGGTTCGGGATTATGGCTTAAGGGGTGTCTGTTACTGGGTACTGGGCATCCCGCTGCCCCAAATTACCCGTTCCTTCAAGAAAATTTCAAAGTTAGAAAGCGCCAATAGGAAAGACCCCCCGATTCCCTTTTGGGGGAAGCGGAGGGTCTTATTTATGTTTGACAGGCCAACTTTTTATTTTTAGTTAAAAAGCTTTAAGACATGCAGTTTTGGAATTGTATGAATTTACTAAATCCCTGTCTCAAATGATTCGCTAAGCTTTACTAAGGTGTGCAGCTTTGCAGAAAAGAGGAATAACTCTGAGTAATTTCTTTCAATATATTCAGCGATTGGTGCTAATCCCTTTCTTAAGAGATCAATTAAGTACAGAGAATAGTTTTCATCCCAATCGAATTGGTTAATTCGCTTCAACTCACTTGCAATCACTGAGAACTTGTACTCCTCCACAAAAAGCTTTAGCTGAAACGCCATAGACTTTTCAGGCACTATATTTCCTTCTTGGTGCTTAATAATATATTTAACAAAGGCTTCAATATTTTCAGAGAGTAAAATAGCCCTTCTCATTTTGGATTCCAACTTCCATCCCCCCTCCTGGCGGCTTTCTGCCTCGAGAGATTATATGAAATGTTGACTTAAATTACACCGGCCTTTTTAAAAAAATTGGCTGTGTTCGCAGTTTTCATTTGATTTTATTGAAGTGTGTTTTGGAGGTGGAAGGCGCATAATTTCGTGCGATTAATATTCTAGCTTCCAAAGGGCCACACCTGCAATGCTTTAGTACCCCACACTCAAATAGTGATCTAAAACCCTGGATGAAAAATTAATCTCCTCTATTAACACTTCCGCCACATTTTACAATCAACAGACTTGTTATTCAGCTTTTAAAAAACAAAATCCTTCGAAATCGCAGGATTAAGTAACATTCAACTCTCCATGTTTCTCCAGGGCTATTACTGTAAGGACGTACATCGCATGAGACCATGTTAGTGGCATGACCCAGGCCGGATCCCCCGTCATTTTATCAATCTGTTCCGGTAGCAAACCAAGATGGTTAGCGTGTTTAACAGACCAATCGAGGTAGCCTCTGGCTTTCTCGAACCTGCCTATCTTTGCATAATAAAGCGCAAGCCAGAGTGTTGAGATAATCCATGGATTACCGCCAATGTATATATCTCCGGTAAATCGTTCGATTCCGCCAACCTTAGGCGAAGTGAGCAGCCTTTCAATTGTCTCGGCTGTCTTGATCATCCGCTCATCCTGTTCGTCTATCATGTTAAATGGAACATTAAGCCCAAGCAGGCTGATATCAACTACCGGATCCTTCATAATCCGATACGTCTTATAGCCTTTCGTATTGGTTTCAACCATTGTTTCCTTTCCTGCTTCATTGACTTCAATATACATTCCTTCATCAACAGCGAGCTTCAAAGCCCTTAGGAAGGAACCACTTTCTTCGTTCCAGCAATGATCTAATATCGCTTTTTTAATTTTCCGGGCAGTCTTTTCCCACTTAATGGCCAGTTTTGTGTGCCCTAGCTTTCTGGCTATCTCAGCCGACCCAATCAACCCTCCATAAACAGACGCAGCCGAATAAAGATGTTCACCGCTGCGTTTCTCCCAAAGATCCATACTTGGCAGCGGCAGATTTGTCTCGGAGTCAATAAAGGTATTCAGGAAATTTGCTCCCTTTTCAACAGCAGGCCATACTCTTTGAATAAACTCATCATCACCTGTAAGAGTATAATGTTCGTTCATTCCCCATAAAATCGATCCTGTTTCATCAATCTGCAAGCCCCAGGTTGGAGCTAAAACTCCATCTATGTAATGGCGCTGATCCCAAGCTCCATCCTTTCCCTGGGTGGCAATCATAGAATAATAGAATTTTGAGACAAGCTGATGATAGCCTGCCTGGTCTACCGCTGTTGCAATATAGGCGGCATCCCTGCCCCAGCAATAGGCATATCCTCCCGAGTAATCATAATCCTCATCAACTTCCGGCCCGGCTATAAAATTGCCTCTAACCTCATCATTCAAAAGTTTGAACGTTAAAAGAGAACGAATATAAATATTATTTATTTTTTCATCCTTAATATCTATCGGGGTGGCCTGTGAAAGGAATTCATCCCAATATAACACGGTCCGTCTGTAAAGCTCCTCAGACCCTAATCTCTTCGCTGTCGACAGCATTTCGGATGATTCGTCTTTTGAAATTCCTGCAGCGATAAAAACAGTTAAGCGCCTTTCTTCCCCGGGATTGACGGAACCGAAACTCCAGGATAGCGCCCCATCCGTTTTGTTCATCACCTCACGGCCGCTTAATTTATTTTCTTTGGCCGATGCGAAAGCTTGGCCACACTGGTAATGCGTGGTTTCAAGGCTGCTGCCGACTGCGAAAGAGTATTGGCGATGGTAGTGCACAAGGCAATCCTCATCCTTGTTATATAAGACAGTATTGAATCGCTCTCGATCGTCTATTGTAAAATCGGAATAAACGATAAAGGTAAGGTCCTTTTCCGAGCTTGATAAACTCCGAATCGTATAGTCACGCACCAAAACATCCATACCTGGCACGACAAAATCGATCTGTTTTATCTCAATCTCCATAGTGGTATTGACACCAACTGTCACAAGGATATTTGTATTCCCTTCATAATATTGCTCATAATTCCAGCCATCCTCATGCATGAAACAGGCTGGTTTCTCGGTATTGTACCCATAAATTCCTGTGTAAAAATTATTAAGGTGCTGCGGGAAGTCAATGCGCGGCCAGTTCAACCGCTGAAGCTGGCCATCCTTTGTCAAGGAGGCAAGCATTTTGGAATTCCCAATCAGCCCATCAATTAAATATGGTTTCTTTCTCATCCTACGTCACTCCTGGCAAGGGTGAAATTTAAAATCATCTAAAACATTACCCTATCAAACAAACGAAAAACCCTGATTATTATGCTCTCTTTCACACTTACCCCTTATTTACCGAACAAAACGAAGCAGCTGAAAAGGGATGGAATTTTGGAATAGAATAAAAAATAAATTTCTCCCCGGATTGCAAAAACCTTAGATAACAACAATTCTTAACTACATTATCACAAATAGAATGCGTTTTTACCCGTTGGATACCCTATAAGATATGGTATAGATTTCAAGTTCATATGACTTTGTGATGTTACATAACTTATGATAAAATCAAATTAAGTAACATTAGGAGGAATTCCGGTGGAGTATGTTGACCCCATAAAAGACATTGAACTTATTAATTCCATTAAGGAAGAATTAAGGAAGAACTCACAGCGGGACGTTTTATTGTTTGTGTTTGGAATAAATACCGGGATTAGGGTAAGTGATCTGCTTTCTTTAAAGGTTGAAGATGTATGGGATGGAGAAGCAGTTCGGGAATTTTTATATATCGATGAGGGCGAAGATGAGGAACCAAAGGCTTTTTATTTGAACAAAAGCATCAATAATGAACTTGAATTATACTTCCGGCAGTATCCTCTCCAGAATAACGATTACTTGTTCAAGTCAAAAAAGAATGAACTTCCAATCACCAGACAGCAAGCTTATAGAATTATCAATCATGCTGCCAAAAAAGTCGGGGTGTCTGGCAAAATCGGTACACATACGCTGCGTAAGACTTTTGGATATCATGCCTACCGAAAAGGGATAGCAATTTCTATTTTAATGGAGGTTTTTAACCACCATAGCTCAAAGGAAACGTTTAAGTATCTTGGAATTGACAAAGAAGAAGAGCATTTAATAAGGGTGGATGTAAATTTATAATGGGACAATTAGAACTCATTTAATTGGCCAGACCAGGTACTATCATTGAGCCATTTCATTACGAAAAACTTGAAGAATCTCAATTTAGGGGTTTTTGTAAGGTAAGCAACTGATTTGTTTTTGTAGCAGTTTTTGATTTTTATAAAAATAAAACCCCCGCCATAATGGCGGAGGTCAAATCGGACTTATTGATCTTCTTCGTCTTGAAGTTCCAATTCCATGTCTACATTTTCTAGTTTCACAACAAAATCATCTGTTACTTGGACATGAAGCATTTGGTTATCCTTCATGAACTTGAACACTCCAGTATTAAAATCTGTTCCCTGTTCCTTAAAGAAAATCCCATCATATAATACGTCCTTCGTATGCTTAAAGATTACCCTATAGTTTTCTTGATCTTGCACAAGGTAGGCACGGACACCTTTTTCATAGGTCCCTTCCGCTTCCCTTAAATATCGTGAAACAGATACAATATGCAAATCGACAAAAGGCACTTCTTTTAGCAAAGAATTGATGATTGATCCTTTTGCAAGCTGCTCCCATCTGCTTTGTGCAGTCTGCCCAAGGATGATCTGGGTAACCTGCTTTTCCCTTGCTACTTGAGCAATCACTTTTGAAATAGGCCTTTTTTCATTATCCATTAAAATGAACGAGTCAGCCCCGTGAGCATCGGCGATTTGTTTCCATTTGGAAATATAGTGTGATTTCTCTGCATCCATTTCACTGAATGGAGTTGGGTCTACGGTCAAAATGTAAAGCGGACAGTCCAGCATATTCGCTATTTTGCAGCCGCGCTGGATGAGCCGTTCGCCATTTGGCCCGTAATAAACACAGACTAGGATGCTTTCGTCCATGCGCCCCTTGATTTTTTTCATTAAAATGTCACCTCGGAATAGATGTGATGTACTTAACAAATATTGAATGTAAGTGGACTCTGTATGACTATAGCCTATGGCAATTGGCTAGTCAATCCCATTTAATCCCGTAACCCAAAACATAATGGTAATAACCAATTTTTAATCAACAAATATTTCTTTTAGAAGGAGGCGGTCAAATTGCATTCCATACACCTAATGATAGTACTTCCTTTTTTATTCGCTCTCTTTGTGCCGTTTTTATATAAATACTTTGCACCGCGGATACACACAGGATGGTTTGTATTATTTGTTCCAGCAGCAATCTTCCTATACTTTCTCCGGTTTGTCCCCCGGCTGCCAAATGGCGATAATCTTTTAGCCTCTGTTCCATGGATGCCTTCACTCGGCATTGACTATACCGTGTATAGTGATGGGCTCAGTTTGATTTTTGGCCTACTGATTACTGGTATAGGGGCTCTTGTCATACTTTATTCCATTTATTATATGTCCAAACACAGGGAAGCCCTCCATAATTTCTATGTTTACTTGCTGTTATTTATGGGCGCAATGCTCGGGGTTGTCTTCTCGGACAATATCCTGCTTCTTTATGTTTTTTGGGAATTGACGAGCATCTCTTCTTTCCTATTGATTGCTTATTGGTATCAGCGTGAACGGTCACGCTATGGTGCACAAAAGTCTTTGCTTATTACTGTATTCGGCGGGCTTGCCATGCTTTCGGGCTTCATTATGTTATCGATGATAACTGGAACCTACAGCATTCGGGAAATGATTGGCCAGGTTGATGATATCACCTCCCATTCTTTGTTCATACCGGCAATGATCATGATACTGCTGGGTGCTTTTACGAAATCAGCACAGTTTCCGTTCAGTATATGGCTGCCAGGTGCGATGGAAGCTCCTACACCAATTAGCGCCTACCTTCATTCTGCTACCATGGTAAAAGCAGGTATTTATTTAGTTGCACGCTTTACGCCTGTTTTTGGTGGAGAAGCCGAGTGGTTTTGGCTTGTCTCTGGTATAGGTATCATTACGTTGCTTTATGGTTCTATAAACGCTGTAAAACAAACTGATTTGAAGGCTCTGCTTGCCTATTCAACCATCAGCCAATTGGGCTTGATTATGAGCCTGTTCGGTATGGGGTCTGCGGCTTTGTATTTTAACGGAGGCGATGAATCTTCCATCTACAGTGTTGCTGTCTTTGCTGCGATATTCCATCTTATCAACCATTCTACCTTTAAAGGCGCACTCTTCATGGTTGTCGGAATTATCGACCATGAAACTGGTACCCGTGATATCCGTAAACTCGGAGGCTTAATGCAAATCATGCCGATATCCTTTACGCTTGCTGTAATTGGAGCATTTTCAATGGCGGGGCTTCCTCCGTTTAACGGGTTTTTAAGCAAGGAAATGTTTTTCACAGCTGTGGTTAATGCCTCAGGCATGTCGATCTTCAATATGGAAACACTCGGTATACTTTTTCCTGTAATCGCCTGGGTTGCCAGTGTGTTTACATTCATATACAGTATGATTCTTGTGTTTAAGACGTTCAGAGGAAAATACAAGCCTGAAAAATTGGATAAAAAGCCACATGAAGCGCCTATTGGTATGTTAATTCCGCCAATCGTACTGGCTATCCTTGTTGTAGTAATATTCTTCTTTCCGAATGTCCTTTCCGAGTATTTGCTCCAGCCAGCAGCACATGCTGTTCTGCCTGGTTTGCCGGAAAGTGTATTTGCCAAAGAAATCAGTGCTTGGCACGGACCTAATCTTGAGCTATTCATGACCATTGGAGTAGTCGTATTCGGCGTTCTGCTTTATGTGTATTTAAAAAAATGGGTCGTGTCCCTAAGGAAATATCCGCATTCTCTAACCTTAAATCATTTCTATGATGTGTTGCTCGAACGAAGCGAAGAGATTTCCAGTTCGCTGACGAACCGATATATGAATGGCAGTATACGGAACTACCTAATCTATATTTTCGGATTTTTAATCCTGCTTGCCGGGGGTGCTCTCCTTGTCTCAAATCGACTTTCATTTGAAGCCGCAAACAATGCGCCCGTCTCGCTTTTCGAAGGAGCAATTGCGGCTGCAATGCTAGCAGCTGGCTTGACGGTACTATTTACAAAATCCAGAATGACAGCCATTGTTGCCCTTGGAGGATTGGGGTATCTCGTTTCCATGTTATTTGTTTTATTCAGGGCTCCTGATTTGGCCTTGACGCAATTGGTTGTGGAAACGGTGACGACTGCTTTATTCCTTCTATGTTATTACCACCTGCCGACATTCTTCAAAGGAAACGAGCGAGTACCCTTTAAGCCTTTGAATCTGATTATTTCTCTTGGTGTAGGAGCAACAGTGACACTGTTTGCTTTGTCTGCCAATGGCAACAGGCTTTTTGAACCTATTTCAAGCTATTACGAAAATTCCTATGAACTTGCCGGAGCAAGAAATATTGTAAATGCGATTCTGGTCGATTTCAGGGGAATAGATACCATGATGGAAATAGCGGTTCTGACGATAGCCGCCCTTGGAGTCTTTACGTTAATTAAACTGGAAATGAACAGGAGTGAGAAGAATGAAGAAACTAAATGATGTCATACTGCGAAGTGTGGCAAGAGTTGCGGTTGTCATTATTCTCACATTTGCAATAAACCTCTACTTCTCCGGCCACCATTATCCTGGAGGAGGCTTTATCGGCGGGCTTACGCTTGCTTCTGCCGTTACACTGCTGTTCCTAACATATGATATTGAATCGGTACGGGAGAATGTACCTGTCGACTTCAAAGCAATGGCGGCAGTAGGAGTACTTATTGCAGTAATGACCGGGGCTGGAGGAATGCTCTTCAATGAACCATTCCTTACACAGGCATTCGATTACTTCAATTTGCCCATATTCGGAAAAACCGAGCTGGCAACAGCGGTCATTTTTGATCTCGGTGTCGCCTTGGCGGTAATCGGGACAGCCATGACTATTATTATTACGATAAGCGAGGACCGATAACTATGGAAACTTTAATGTCGGTACTTGTCGGGGTCTTGTTTACCATTGGAACGTATTTAATTTTATCTAAAAATCTATTGAGGATTATACTGGGGACCTCGGTCATTAGCCATGCTGTCAATCTGCTGATCATTACAATGGGCGGATTAAAAACAGGTGGAGCTCCCCTTTTAGGAATTGGCGGGGATACCTTTACTGATCCTTTGCCGCAGGCACTTATTCTTACGGCTATTGTCATCAGCTTTGCGACCACCGCCCTTTTCCTAGTCCTTAGCTATCGTGCATATAGGGTGCTTGGAACTGATGACACGGAACAAATGCGAGGTAATGAAAATGAATAATTTACTCATACTGCCCATTATTATCCCTTTAATCATAGGGATGGTTATGGTCATCATTCGAAACAAGATAATGGTGCAAAGGCTGCTGGGAATTCTGGCTATCGTTGCCACCGGGGCGGTATCAGCCGTTTTAATGTTTCAAATTAAAACGGACGGCATCCAGGTTCTCCATATTGGCGGCTGGAAGGCACCTTTCGGGGTAAGCTTTGCTGCTGATATGTTCTCTGCGCTTCTACTAATTACAACGAGTATCGTTGCGCTATTCTGCTTTCTATACGCGTTTCGTTCCATCGGGAAGGAACGGGAACTACATTATTTTTACCCGTTATTTTTATTCCTAATTACTGGGGTTAACGGGTCATTCATTACAGGTGATATCTTTAATCTGTTTGTATGCTTTGAGGTTATGCTTATATCCTCTTACGTATTGATCTCCCTGGGTGGTACCCGTCTGCAACTGCGGGAATCAATTAAATATGTGCTGGTAAATTTGATATCCTCCTTCCTTTTCCTTGTGGCAATTTCCTACTTGTACGCCACAATAGGGACGCTGAATTTCGCACATCTATCAGTCCGCGTTGCTGAGGCCGGACAAGACGGCCTGCTTACTGCTATTTCACTGCTATTTTTAATTGTTTTTAGCCTGAAGGCGGGATTGTTATTATTCTTTTGGCTGCCTGGTTCTTACAGCGCACCTCCAACAGCAATTGCGGCAGTGTTTGCAGCGCTTCTTACCAAAGTGGGTATTTACTCGATAATTCGAATTTTCACACTCGTGTTTTACCACGAGCCGGAAACAACCCATTTGATTATCGGAATCATGAGTGCACTTACCATGCTTTTAGGTGCAATAGGTGCTATTGCATTTTGGGACATCAAGAAGATCCTGACGTATAACGTGATTGTTGGCGTTGGCTTTATTTTAGCAGGGCTTGCATCAAGCACACCGGAAGGATTAACCGGATCCCTTTACTACCTTATTCATGACATGATTATTAAGGCCCTTCTCTTCCTTATCGGGGGAACTGTTATCGCGATTACAGGAACGGCTAATTTAAGAAACTTCAGCGGCTTGATCCAAACATATCCCTATCTAGGCTGGATGTTTTTTGTGGCAGCACTGTCATTGTCCGGGATTCCGCCGTTAAGCGGGTTTATCGGCAAGGTTTATATAACAGAAGGAACATTCGAGGCTGGTTACTTCTGGCTAGGGGCTATCGGCCTCCTGGCAAGCCTGATGGTCCTTTATTCAGTTTTAAAAATCTTTATGTATGGTTTTTGGGGAGAATCCTACCTTAATGAAGAAACTGAAAAAGGGAAAACGAAAGGATTACTGTTCCCGATTGCAGCCCTGACTGCTCTTACCATCGCACTGGGGCTTGGCGCTGAGGGAATTCATTCCTTTGCAGAGCTTGCTGTTGAAAGCTTGATGGATCCCTCACTTTATATTGATGCAGTCCTTGGAGAGTACAAAGGTTGATCTTAAAAAGATTTTTTGATTATTACGGAAAGGGGTGGTCTTTATGGCAATGCAGGTATTAACCAATCTGTTTATCGCCTTGCTTTGGGCGGCTCTCCAAGAGGATTGGAGTGTTCTGACCTTTTTCAGCGGCTACTTGGTCGGAATCCTCGTCCTATTCTTAATGCGCCGCTTTCTTCCGGACAATTTTTATTTGATTACATTTGTAAATATCATTAAATTATTTTTCGTTTTTATTCAAGAGTTATTTACCTCCAGTATTCTTGTGATTCGGCAAGTCATCAGGCCGAAGTTAAATATAACACCAGGAATCTTTATTGTGGAAACAGATTTGGAGACAGACACAGAGGTTACCCTTCTCTCCCTGCTGTTAACCTTAACCCCTGGATCAGTTGTTATTAAGGTTTCAGATGACGGCCAAACGTTATACGTCCATGCAATGGATATCCCTGAATCGAGTGAATCTGTGCTTAAATCGAAACTGCGATTTGAAAATTATATTAAGAAGGTGACACGGAAATGTTAGATTTAATATTAAAGATTTCATTGGTCTTCCTAACCCTTTCCATCCTTGCCACCTTTTATCGTCTCATCAAAGGCCCATCTTCTCCTGACAGGATTCAGGCGCTGGATTCAATCGGGATTAATTTGATAGCCGGTGTTGCCATAACTTCTGTCCTTCTAAGGACACATGCGTTTTTTGAAGTAATCTTGCTGATTGGGATATTATCCTTTATTGGAACCCTTGCGTTTGCAAGATTCCTGGAAAGGGGTGTAGCCATTGAATCCAAACGATCTGAGTGAAATGATTGCGGCTATTCTTATTTTGGCTGGTACGTTCATAAGTTTTTTAAGCGCCATCGGATTAGTAAGACTGCCAGATGTGTATACACGCTCCCATGCCGCTTCAAAAAGCTCAACTCTGGGTGTTTTGTTTACACTCGTAGGTACATTTATATTCTTCCTTTTTAGCGATGGCTTTTTTAGCGTCAGGCTGCTTCTTGGAATCTTCTTCGTATTCCTGACCGCCCCGGTATCAGCGCACTTAATTGCCAGGGCTGCTTATATTACGAATGTGAAAATGGCCGAGACAACCGTCAAGGACGAGCTGGGCGAAGCGATAGAAAAACGGAAGCAATCCAAATAAATTATTGTCCCTTCATTTTATGGAGGGGCATTTTTTATTTTTATGCTGATTCCGCTACATATAGAAAAGCTCTTTATCACGAGAAAGGCGAATTTTGCCTGTCGGGAGGCGCCTGGCTTTCTTCGGGCGGTAAGCCTTTCTAACCGCTCTCACTAGGGGACTGAATTAAACAGCCTATGTGAAATGTGGCGGAATTGTTAATACCGGCTATAAATTTTCCGATCAGGGTTATAAAATTTTGGTTCAGGGCTATAAGTGTAGCATTCGGGGTTATAAATTTTACTAGCGGAATATGAGGTGTTAAGAGCATTGCATAAGAAAATGCTGATGGAAAAACCCCCATTTAAAAACCCCCTTTCTCATTAGAAAGAGGGTTAAATATATTTTAATTTTAAAGGAACAAGCCTACGATGGTTCCGGTCAGAACAGATCCCATTGTAGCCACTAACAATACCTTCAAACCAACCTTGGCCAACCTGCTCGCCTGTTCACCATTGATAGCTTGTACGGTTCCAAGGATAATTCCAATCGAAGAAAAGTTCGCAAATGAAACCAAGAATGCTGAAACGATACCGACTGTCTTCGGAGTCATATCCGGAATAATTTTCATAAAATCGAGCATCGCAACAAATTCATTAGCCGCAACTTTCGTACCCATAACAGAACCTGCCCTTACAATTTCCGAGGTCGGTATTCCCATTATGAATGCAACAGGTGCAAAGATGTACCCGAGGATTTCCTGGAACGACATTCCTACCAAACCTTCGAGAATGAAGTTCAGCATCGCAAGTAATCCAATATACGTAATCAACATTGCTCCTACGATCAGAGCAGTTTTTCCACCGATTAAAGCACCATTTCCGATTGCTTCAAATAATGATTTTTCAGGAATCATTTCTTTTATATCTATCTCATCATCTTCTTCCTTCGGTACTGGGCAAACCATTGAAGAAAGAATTAATCCAGAAAATACGTTAATTGGTAAAGCAACCAGCACAAACTCGGCAGGAATCATTTGCATATAAGCACCTAATATCGAGCATGATACCGCTACGAGAGAAGATGTTACTACAATAAACAATCGGTTTGGAGAAAGTTTATGCAGCTGGGATTTTACTGATAGAATAGCAGTTGTATCGCCAAAAACCATTGAGTTGACCGCTACGAATGATTCAATTTTAGGAAGGCCAGTTACTTTAGCAACAGCACCGCCAATATATTTAATAGCTAATGGCAAAATTCTTGTATACGTGAGAATTGAGAGCAATGCAGAAACAAACACAATCATCATTAGGACGTCAACAAAGAAGTAGCCCTTCGTCGAAAGATCACCAAATACGAATGAAATTCCTTCATGGCCGAAAGACAAAACTTTATTAAAGACATCGACTATTGCTTGCAAAACTTTTTTGCCAATCGAGGTGTTGAGCATGAACCAGGCTATAAAAAGCTGTACAGCCAACATGATGCCGACAGCACGAAAATTAATATTTTTCTTATCGTTCGACATAACCCATGCAATCCCTATGAGTGCGAGGATTCCTATAATTCCTAGTATGATTGTCATTGATTTTACCCCCATAACTAAATTAGAAATGAAAAATTTTTCTTCGCATAAACAAGCTGGCTCAAAATATTTGAGGATGGAATTCCAATTCCCTAACAAAAAAGACCTAGCCGTTAGCGCTTACATTTCATTCGTTATTGCAGGATAACTATATCACATTTTTGAACATTTGTTACTTTAATTTTGAACAAAAATAAAGTTTATATATTGCTAATTCAGGAATTTTTAGGCTAATTCAGATAATTGTTACTAATAATGTCGCTTTTTAAAGAAATACTTGAAATTTTGTAAATCATAACTAAAACTTTTGTAAAATTATACTTAAATGGAATAATTTGCACCGCAGCCATAGTAAAAACCCAAAGTATAGATTCTTTTCCTTAAATGAACAGGCAATCGTCTTGCAACTATCTAAAGCAGGAATATTAAAAAGACCAATTCACTAAGAATTGGCCTGAAAAAAAATTAATATTTATGTTTTACAACCTTAGGAGACTGTCACCGTACGAGTGACGCTAATTTTACCCTTGGAGTCTTTTGCATTGAAGTACATTTTCGTCCCAACGCGGTATTTTGGAATTTTTACCGAAAAGGTGCCGTACACATTCGCCTTTGCTGTATATGTCCTGGTACCAACCTTTACGGTGACAGTAGCATATTTCTCGGTTTTACCCGTCACAGAAGTGGAATAATAACGGACTTTATTAACGACAGGCTGGTTAGGAGCGACTCTGATAACAGTTGCCGATTTAGCAGCACTTACACGATCGGCACTATCTTTGGCTGTTACCGAGATTTTTGTGCCCCAATTTTGAACTGGAATTCCAATTTTAAAATTACCATATTTGTCTGCCTTTTTTACATACTTTTTTCCGGCAATTGCCACTGTTACTGTAGCATTCGCCTCTGTTTTTCCAGAGACTGCGAAATCTTTGTTATCTACTGTTGAAACGGAAGGTCTATTCGGAGCGACCTTCAATGCCTTAGTGGATTTTGGCGCACTGACTTTCCCGGCTGCATCTTTTGCTGTCAAAGTTAACACTGTACCGGCATTTTGGGCAGTGAATGGAATTTTAAAAGCACCATATTTATCTGCAGTAACCGTTTTATATGATTTTCCCGAAATATATAGCGTTACTTTGGCATTTGCTTCAGTTTTCCCAGAAATCAAAGTGGTCTTGTTTGTTACAGTGTTCATAGTTGGCATATTCGGCGCCACTCTGTTGACTTTAATCGTTCTGGCAGGGCTTTTATTCCCTCTTCGATCAGTTGCGACAGCCGAAATTTCAGTGCCGGTATTTTGGACTGGAATTGTTATACTAAAATTACCTTCTTCACTTGCTGTTAAAGTCTTATAATGTTTACCGGAAATAGACAAAACTACTGTTGCTTTTGATTCTGTCTTTCCGACAACTTTTGTATCTTTATTCGTTATCTTATTGGTAGTATTTATACTTGGCGCCAAGGGATTTGTTTTCTCAATATATGCTGAAGATATATACCCCGTCTTACCATCCTCTGTTTTTACCGGAAACCAAACAAAGTGGTTTTGAATAGTATCACTGGTTGTATCGTAAACAAATTGCTTATCAATTATAAGGCCAGTCCCTTTTGGCAATACACCTTTACTAGCAGAACTTCTGCTGGCATTAGTTCGAAGTGTCACTCCATCAAATGTCACCATTACTCGATCACCAGGTTTAAGGTTATATGCAGTATAATGAAACGGTCCATTAAGTTCATATATAAGTTTAGTAAACTTAAATGTGGTATCGGTTGCTTCTGGACTATCATCATAAAGAAAATCTTCATTAGTAAATGGATAATCAGTTAAAACAGTATCACCTGAAAAGCTATCTCTTTCTATTTTTGAAAAAACCTGTTCTTGATAAGCCCCAGTATTTGTTACCCCTGTCTTTTTAACTAATGGGCTATTTACAGGAACTAATCCGTTATAAGCCATTACAGCAAAATACCAATTCTCAATAACCTCTCGCCCGGATCCTTTTATCTTTGGAAGTTTCTCCATAGCATACATACTATTAAGAACTTCGACCCCTGCCTTGATATTATAGGCTATATCTGTTCTCAATTTAGTTTGGTCATACTGGGGCTTATTCGTTAACTGCATTATCCCAATACCACCATCAGATGACTCATATGGTTTCCCATTCTCATCAAACTGCCTCCAGCCACTTTCCTGTGAAGCAACAGCCTTTACAACTTCGGGTGGAATATCAGCCTCAATGGCGGCAGTTGTAAGAAGGCAATTTATATGCTGAAAAGAAGGATTTTGATTTTGCGGGATTTCACCAAAACGGGTACAGCTGGATGATGTCTCTGTCTGTGCCGCAACTTCACTTACTGGTAAAATGCCAATAATAAGACTGGCAGCAATACCGGCCTTTAACAACCATGATTTCATTATATTTCTCCCTTCATATTCAAGGTAGTAATTTACCACACTATTAAAATTCTACCTTATAAGTATTGGAAATGTAACTAGAAACTTACCAAAAAATGTTTACTAACTTTTGTGCTGGTTTGGACATTTACTCTGTATTAACCTGGTTGCTACAATGAATAGAGATTTTATTTTAGAAGGATGAGCGATATGCCTACCATTTATTTTGACAACAGCGCAACTACAAAGCCGTACCCAGAAGTAATCGATACAATAACTCGCATGTTGGCTGAGGTTTATGGGAACCCCTCCTCCCTTCATCAGCTCGGGAAAGAAAGTAAGCATGAGGTTGAAAGAGCACGGAAAATCATTGCTGATTCCCTCGGAGTGAAACCTGATGAGATATATTTTACATCCGGTGGAACTGAAGCGGATAACCTTGCGATAAAAGGAGCATGCCTGGCAAATGCCCATCTTGGCAAGCATATTGTTACTACAGAAGTAGAGCACCCTGCAGTCACAAAAACAATCCGTGACTTAAAAAAGCAAGGCTGGAAGGTCTCGTACATTCCCGCACTAAATGGAGTACTTGATTTGGAGGAATTGGAACACTCTATCAGGCAAGACACTGTTCTTGTCAGTGCCATGCTGGTCCAGAATGAAACGGGCGCAATTTTTCCTGTACATGAAATAAAGAACATCATTGAAAAAAAGGCGTCACCCGCGCTTTTGCACTGTGATGCTGTTCAGGGTTTTGGCAAGCTGCCCTTTACTGCAGGGAGCCTCGGCGCCGACTTGATTAGTATGAGCGGCCATAAACTGCATGGACCAAAAGGTATTGGCGCTCTTTATGTAAAAAAGGGAACAGCTATTTTTTCGAACATATTAGGAGGCGGACAGGAACGCGGTTTACGGTCGGGAACAGAAAATACCGCCTTTATTGCTGGATTCGGCCAAGCTTTCCGAATTACTTTTTCCAATATCGGAAAAACGATGGATTATATAGCAGAATTGAGGAATTATTGCCTGGAGCAAATAGAGGAACGCCTTCCCCAGGCTGTGATCAACTCATCAAGACAAGGTGCACTGCATATTGTCAATCTCTCCATGCCCGGCCATTATAACAAAAACATCGTTGAACAGTTGGATGCATTGGGGATATACATCTCCTCGGCTGCTGCCTGCAAGTCCAATCACTCCCGGGGTCCCTCAGTCCTGGAGTCGCTTGGCTTAAGCCGGGAAATGGCTAATAGTGCAATCCGCATCAGTTTTTCACATGAGAACACAAAAGATGAAGTTGATATCCTTATTGAAGAGTTGGCACGGTTATATAGTAAAAGCCCAAGCAGTTAATGCTTTGGGCCTTTTTTATAGAGCATATTTTAACCAGGAAACAAATCCGAAGATAAGTACCGTTCACCTGTATCAGGAGCAAAGCATAAAACACGTGCAGAAGACGGAAGGTTTTTTGCAATTTCAACCGCATAAAACGCAGAGGCAGCACCCGAAGCGCCTACGAAAATCCCTTCTTTGGCAGCAAGTTTCCTGGCCATATCCTGTGCATCCTCATCTTTTATATGGAGAATTTTGTCATAGATTTCACGGTTTAAAATCTTGGGTATAAAACCGGGGCCTGTTCCAGGAATTTTATGCGGGCCTGGTTCCCCTCCTGATAAAACAGGTGAACCAAATGGTTCAACGACATAAATTTTCAGGTTCGGGATGGCTTTCTTCAGCTCCTCGCCTACTCTGGTTACAGTCCCTCCAGTTCCCGCTGTTACGACGAGTGCATCAAGCTTTCCTTCAAACGACTCCATAATTTCAAAAGCGGTTGTCTTGCGATGGGCATCGGAATTCGCTTCATTTTCGAACTGCATCGGGATAAAGCTATCGGGATAGTTCGAAGCTAACCGATTGGCTTCCTCAATTGCCCCGCTCATCCGCTTGCTAGCTGGTGTTAAATGAACTTCTGCGCCGTATGCTTTCAAAATTTTAACCCTTTCCTGTGTAGCATTGTCCGGCATCGTAATGATGCATCTGTATCCCTTAACAGCACAAACCATTGCGATTCCAATGCCTGTGTTTCCTGAAGTCGGTTCAATGACGGTGCTTTTTCCTGGAATGAGTTTTCCTTCTTCCTCCGCACGGTTGATCATATTGAACGCCGCACGGTCTTTCACGCTTCCCCCCGGATTAAAGGATTCCAGCTTCATATAGACCTCGGCCCCAGCTGGATCCGGCAGTTTATTCAGTTTTACGGTTGGAGTGTTTCCAATTAAATCAAGAACTGATTGATACAATTTCAAGTCTTTCACCTCGAGGACAAATTATCTAGTATTTATCATACCAAACCTTTCCGTACTGAGCCATCCAGCACAATTTAACCGATATGAAAAGGGTACCAAGCTTCAAAACTTAGTACCCATTACTATTAGTTAATGAACTGAGTATCAATTAACTTGTTAAAATCAGGCTTATCTTTCAGGAACTTCAGTTCAACGGAAGAGTCTGCAAACTGCTGGAGTACGTCCTTATTGACGTCATCAGTGAAACGGATATTTGCCCACGCAGCATCAATTACACTTTTATCTAAATCTTGCTTTGTAATTTCCTTAATGCTGTTAATCGTGATTTCCTTTGATTCTTCAGGATTTTGCTCAATGAATGCAATCGCTTCTTCCTGTGCTTTAACTATCTTGGAGATTACATCCTTATTGGAGCTTAGTTCTTTTCCGCTTGTGACAAGGATCGTATTTGGTAACGTTGTTCCATAAGAAATTTTTGAACTATCAACAATGATTTTTGCCCCAGTGTCCTTTACCAACTGGCTAGCCCAAGGTTCAGGTACCGCCGCAAGATGGACTTTGCCTGTCTCAAACATACTTGCATATTGCGCAGGGTTACCGGTTACGTGCTTCATCGTACCGCCAATCCTTGCGGAAGTAATCCCATAATCCTGAAGGAATGTTTCCATTTGAACATCATGTGTACAGCCTACACCAGGTGTAATAAAGGTTTTGCCCGCAAAATCTTCGACAGAATCAATGCCGCTCTGTTTGCTGGCTACAATGGCAGTACCGCCAGAGGAGGCGCCAGCAATGATTTTTACATCTGCACCATTTGTGAAATTGTTCATAACCGGACCAGGGCCAACAAGGCCGGCATCAATATCGCCAGTCTTCAAGGCTGTCATGAACGCTCCGCCATCTGGGAATGTCTTGTACTCGACTTCAACCTTTTCCCCTAATTCATTCTCAAAATACCCCTTTTCCCTGGCAACCATTGCCGGCGCATGGTCGATATTCGGGAAATATCCGATTACAACCTTTTCTGCGTTTTTCGCAGATCCTGACCCTGAATTAGCGCTGTCAGACCCACATCCCGCTAGAATTCCCATGCCCAGAAGAAGCGACATCCCCATTAATTTTGTCCGTTTTTTCATTATTATTCTCCTCCTTATTTACTCGTTTCCAATCCCCAGCGGCGGATAACATTTCGTTCAACACGCTGGAAGAAAAGGATATCTACAATGGTCCCAATGACTCCTATAATAATCATGATCGCGATGACCATGCTCATATTTCCAAAATCCGAAGCGTATTTAAGCGTATAACCCAGGCCAGGACCAGTACTCAAGATTTCCCCTGCCATAAGGCCGCGCCAGCCAAATGCCCAGCCAAGCCGGATTCCAGTTACAGCATAAGGTATCGAAGCGGGAAGGATTACTTTTAGGAAAAGATCAAAGCCTTTTGACCCCATCGTCTGTGCCGCCCTAATGTACAAAGGCGGAACATTTTTGATCCCCATCCTCATATTGATGGTAATCACAAGTGTTGCCCCAAGAATGACAATAAAGATTACTGATGTCTCATTAAGGCCAAACCACATAATGGCAATCGGAAGCCAGACAATGCTTGGCACGCTCTGTAGTGCAAGTACAAGGCTGCCAAGTGTTTCATCTGCTGTTTTGTTTTTGGCCAGCAAAATTCCAAGAGAAACTCCAAGAATAATAGAGATGACAAGGCCGATAGCCAATCTTCTAAAGCTTGCAGATATATCATATAGAAGGGTTTTATCCGCAATTCCACCGCTAAGCGCCTTTAGTACATCTGTAGGTGCAGGCATTAGTGCTGGAGAAATATCAAATATCCGTACAGCAGCCTGCCACCCAGCGATTAATAATGTGAAAAATATTAGTTGTTTAATTGTTCGATGCATAAGCAAGTTCCTCTTTTACTACTTTCTCTATCTCTGCCTTCAAAAGGACATTGATTCTCTCCTCTAGCTGTACCACTGCTTCAGGGTGTGACCTGCGCGGCCTCGGGATATCAACTGTAATATCCTCAAGGATTATTCCCGGCCTTGTTCCCATCACAACGATCCTGTCTGACAGTTTAATTGATTCAGAGATGCTGTGTGTGACAAAAAGAATCGTTTTCTTCGTTTCAACCCAGATTTTCTCGAGCTCATTGTGGAGCCTTGAACGAGTTTGTTCATCAAGGGCACCGAACGGCTCATCCATTAGCAGCACTTTCGGATTCATTGAAAGCGCCCTGGCAATTGAAACCCTCTGCTGCATTCCGCCTGAAAGCTCATGCGGGGAATGTTTTGTATAATTGCTCAGCTGAACCATATGCAAAAATTGATGCGCAACTTCCCTTGCCTCTTTCTTGCTCATTTCCTTGCGGAGCGGGAACATGACATTTTCCTCAATTGTCATCCAAGGAAACAAAGCCGCTTCTTGAAAAACCATTCCCCGGTCTTTTCCGGGTTTTTTTATCGGATTTCCATTCAGCATCACTTCTCCACTAGTCGGTCTTGTTAAACCTGCAACTATGGAAAGCAGAGTCGACTTCCCACAGCCAGAAGGACCTAGAATCGAAACGAATTCTCCTTCTCTTATAGAAAGATTTATATCTGATAGTACCTTGCTTGTTCCTTTTTGATTGGAAAATTGTTTATTGATATCGTTTATATTAAGAAACATCATGTCACCCACTAATCCTATAATTCTCATTAATTTAATCGGATTTATCGTTTTTATTATAATCTCAGTTTTATGTATGTCAACTAATTTAGTAATCTGTAACAAAAAGGTAAATTATACTGATGTAGTATTTCGGATAATTGTCGAATTTCAGCTGGTCAAGAAAGTTCTACGGTGGTAGGATAGGATAGGCATTTGAAAAGAAACATAGGTTAATCGGAGGTCCCTAACTTGAAAAACAGGCATGAAACAATGCAATCGGTTAATACTAGATTTTCATCTATAGAAAAAAACATATTTTCCACCTATATTCCAGGAATCATATTGACAGCACTTATTGCACTTTTGGCTCATTTTTTAGGTCAGGCCTTCCCCATTCTTGGCGGTGCAGTTATTGCTATACTTCTGGGAGTCATCATTAAACAAACGGTTGGTGTACCGTCCTTATTTTCCAAAGGCATAAGCTTTACATTAAAAAAACTCCTAAAAGCAGCCATAGTCCTGCTTGGTTTTGGTTACAGCTTTACAGAAATTTATAGTCTTGGCCTGAATGCACTCATCATTGTCCTCATAGCTGTTTTTATTGGCATCTTCCTGACATACTTCCTGGGCCGCCTGTTTAAACTGGAAGGAAATATACCCCTGCTCATCAGCCTTGGAACCGGAATTTGCGGTGCAACCGCAATTGCTACTTCAGGGCCGATCATAAAAGCTAAAGAAGAAGAAATCGTCTATGCAGTCAATACGATCTTCGCGTTTAATGTGCTTGCAGTTCTCGTGTATCCATTAATCGGACATCTATTGTCCATGACTGATCATGCTTTCGGTGTTTGGGCGGGGATAGCGATCCATGATACATCGTCTGTTGTTGCTGCGGGTTATAATTACAGCACCGCTGCCGGTGACACGTCAGTTGTTATTAAGCTCATCCGGACACTCATGCTCGTGCCAACCGCAGTCATATTGTCTGTTATGATTTCTATGAAAACAAAAGCTTCGGCGGGCGGGTCAGATAAAGTTAAGATCTCAAAAGTGTTCCCGTATTTTATCCTCGTCTTTGCAGGCGCTGCAGCACTCAACACGATCGTTCCATTACCTGATGCAGCTGTGGAGGTAACTTCCACTGTCGCAAAATATATTATCCTGATGGTAATGGCTAGTGTTGGGCTTGGGACTGACATTGGAAAAATTAAATCCGTCGGCTTACGTCCATTAATAGTTGGCCTGCTTTCATCTATACTAATGGGTGCCGTTACTTTTTTATTGGTTGGTTTGTTTTTTTAAATATGGTAAAACTATTTAAAATGTCCTTGGTATTTCATTCCAAGGACATTTTACTTCTTGGAAAAGAAAATTGTCCTTAGTTTCTGGCTTAATGGCAATTTGTGCCTTTGTATTCTGGATATTTTTGCACCGAGTGTTACCAACGACTCTCTTTACACCGTTTTGCTCATAATCTAGCAATGAAATGTTATCAATAGAGGCTCTTGGAATCGTTTTGCCTTAAATTTTATACTGAAATGTTATCAATGAAGCTTATTGGTATCGTTTTACCTAAAGTCTTGCACTGAAACGTTACCAATAGAGTTTTTAAAGATTGCTTTATTCGAAATCCAGCATTGAAATGTTACAACTCCAACATATTGCACTTCTCTTTAAATTAAAAAAGAAGCAAGGCTGCTTGCCCTTGCTCCTATATACGCGTATTAAGTTTAGCTGCCAAGCTGTACTGCTTTGGTTCCCACAGTTTTATATCCATATAGCCAGTCAACCATCTCGAATTCCTTCGCTTCTTTTTTCTCAATCAGCGTATTCCGTAAGAGTATTGAGACAGGGTATGTGGCATAAATGATTTCTCCCTGGTTCGTGCACTTCTTTGTTTTTTGGTTGTACGATTAATAAAGGTTAAAGGGCGTCAACCTAAGTCGACGCCCTTTACTTCCGATTTATGAAATCTTCTCTTCAATCGGATGATATTCTTTCTCCCAATAATCTGCATTCTTTATTCCTAATGCTTTCGGGTCAAACACGGGATCCAGGCCTTGTTTTTTCTGTCTCTCATAGTCTTTTAATGTAACAATAGCCGTTTTTGCAAGAATCAGCATTGCGATGAAATTGAGCCAGACCATTATTCCCAAGCCTGCATCTCCAAGTGCCCATGCCACTTCAGCTTCCTTTAAGGATCCATAGAACGAAGCAGCCATAATAACAACTTTTAATAAAAGCATGGCCGTTTTTTTATCGCCCCTGATTAAATAGGCAATATTGGTTTCTGCCATGTAATAATATGCCATGATCGTTGTAAAAGCGAAAAAGAATAGTGCGATTGCAACAAATCCCGCACCGAAACCGGGCAAAACACTATCTACCGCTGCCTGTGTATACTCAGGACCTGCTTTAACACCTTCCAGATTGTTTACAATAAAGGAACCGTCTTCCGCCTGTGTATTGTATGCCCCAGTAAATAAAATCATGAATGCAGTAGCGGAACAAACTAGCCATGTATCAATGTATACTGAAAATGCCTGAACGAGCCCTTGCTTGGCAGGATGCGAAACCTCTGCCGCCGCGGCTGCGTGGGCACCAGTCCCCTGGCCAGCTTCGTTGGAGTAAATCCCCCGCTTTACGCCCCAGGATATGGCCATGCCGATTAAGCCGCCGAATGCAGCGTCCGCACCAAATGCACTTCTTAAAATCAGAGCAATGACAGCAGGTACTTCGGTTATATTCATTGCAATTATGATAAATGAGAAAAGTATATATCCTAAGGCCATGAAAGGAACAATCAACTGTGCGGTGTGGGCAATCCTTTTTGTTCCGCCAATGATGATAAAGCCCAATAAAAGGACAATTACCCCTCCTGTAATGGCTCTATGGATACCAAATGCATTTTCCATCCCCAATGCAATGGAATTTGCCTGTACACCTGGCATAAGAACAGCCATCGCCAGCAAAGCTGCCAGAGCAAATAGAATCGCAAACCATTTCCAACCAATGCCTTTTTCAATATAATAAGCAGGTCCTCCGCGATATTGCCCATCTTGCTTTTCCTTATAAATTTGGGCAAGGGTGGATTCTATAAATGCGCTTGAAGCCCCTATAAATGCGACGGCCCACATCCAGAAAACCGCTCCCGGCCCACCGAACGCAATGGCAGTCGCTACACCTGCAATATTCCCCGTTCCTACACGTCCGGAAAGAGCAATCGATAATGCCTGAAATGATGAAACTCCTGCCTCCGAGCTTTTCCCCTTAAACATTAGGATAACCATGTCTTTAATGTGCCTTACCTGAGCAAACCGGGTTAAAATAGAAAATAAAAGTCCTACACCCAGAATTGTGTAAATGACCGGTGTGCTCCACAATATGGCATTTAGCAACTCGACAAGTTCTTCCAAAGTACCCCTCCTATTTTCAGAAAATTCTCCATCATTATAAAAGACCATGTTCTTATACACAAATATTAAACAGACGATAGAAATTTTCCCAACTTCCACTAGGGGTTCTCTTGGATTAATCTGCTTGCTCCAGATACCAATTAATCTATGAGAAGACGGATCCACTTAGAAAATTTAAAAAGGGAGCCAGGACATATTGCCCCTGGCTCCCCCCTTCTAGATGAAACTTCCAGCATACAAGCTAGCTTGCTTTTTCTTTGCCTTCTGGTTTTCCTATGACCAGGAGCTCCATTTGGGTTATCGACTCTGCTTTTCCTGCGAAGTTTTCTGCCTCGGCAGTGAGCATATGCTTACCGTTATTGACATTCACTTCAACAGAGAATGCGCCCTCCTTAGTTGCCTTAGTTTCACCTAGAAGTGTTTTCTTGCCAGATATCTTGCTATAAATTCGGACTGTAGCGCCTGCATCTGCCTTCCCTTTTACAACAACTGGTTGTTCGCGAACAGTTTTGCTATCAGACTCCCAAGTTGGAGCTTGAGGCAGCTGCTGCTCGGCTTCCATAGACCAGCGGATTGCATTTGCAAACAGCTTTTTGCCGTCCTTTGTCCAGCCATAATCAGGACCAATCATATTCGTCACGTTAAAGGATGAAAGGAGCAAATGCATGTGGTCTTTGCTACGGAAATCATAAGCAATGCCGTCACCCTTTTCTGTGCCATTAACATTCAGCCCGGCCAGCGTCAAACCACTGTAATTTTTGAATGTGGCATATGGACTTTTCTCAGTATGAATCCTGATCAATCCATTTTCATCAGAAGTAATACCGTTAAATAATGGGTGATCCTCCAGTGCCTCCATGTAAACAGCACCTTCATTGTATCCTTGCTGATTAGGTTCCGGACTGCCAACTGAACCAGCAAGCAATTGGATTGATCCTTCCTTAACTCCCCAAGTACCAGTAAAGATCAAGCTGACCTTGTGCTCATCACTTTCCTTTATCAACTGGTCGACCTGTTCCTTCGAACCTGAGTTTGTGTTAACTACAATCACTTTATATTTGTTAACTTGACCGAGAATATCCCAGTCTCTTTCTGCTGTGAAAATCTCCTGTTTATTTAGGAAGCTGCTTATGTTACCGTTCATATCTCCCAGGACTGCCACTTCAAACGCGTTCACCTCAAGGTTGAGGGAAACATCCGAGTTACCAATGTCAGCCTCGAACGAAGAAGGGAGATATCCTTCCCTGATAACTTCAAGTGTATATTCACCTGGAAGTAGATTCTCAAAAACGTACGAACCATCTTCCCTGCTTTGTACCTCGCCTTTGAAGTCAGGCTCGTCCTTCGGTATAAGGGTAATATTTGCCCCAGCTACAGCTTCTCCAGTTTTCTTGTCGACGACAGTCCCTTTCAGATCCGAGCCTTCAAGTGCCTCGAGTGTAAAATCAACCACCGCGGTATTGCCTGTTTCCTCGATGATCGCCTTCCTGGTCTGTTCAACATAACCGCGGGCTTGTACCTTCACATCGTATGTTCCGACACCAATTCCAATCCGGTACAATCCGGCGGCATTCGTTGCTGTTTTAACATCTTTACCCGGAATGGTCACAAGTGCATTGGCAATCGGCTTTCCTGATGCATCGGCCACGGAACCTTTTATTTCTCCTTGGCTGGCAGTCAAGGCGTAGTCAATTGCATTTACATAAATCTTCGCGGTATTATCCGTCCAGCGGTCAGCCGGGTTGCCATAGCTTCCAATTTGCAATCCTGACAGCAGGATATGGACGCTATTCGCGGAACTGAATTTAAAGCCAATTGCTCGGCCGAGATCTCCTTTTACCGGATTTGTCAGGTTTGCAAGCGTTGTGCCGCTGTAATTTTCATAATTTGCGTATTGGACGGAACCTTTCGGATTCACCAGGAATGGATACTCCTGTCCTTGCTCGAAGCCCCTGAAAATTGGGTGGTTCTGGTCGATCCGTATATTAACCTCTTTATCCGCATAGCTGCCGGTCACTCTTTGCGGGTCGTTATACGCTTTTGAGAGATCGTAAATTGAACCGAATCCAAACTGGCTGCCGAATATAATACTCGTTTCATTTTCATTAGCCTTTTCGACCATCACTTTAAAATTATCCTTCATTGCACTCGGGATATCGTTGGCAATAATCAGTTTATAATCACCAATGTTTTCAATCAATCCAGCAAACTCTGCATACGGGTAAAAATCAACCTCATATCCGTACGATTGAAGGAATGGGACAATCCTTGCCTGATTGATTGGATTTGCGAGTACTGCAATCTTTTCAGAAGCAAACATCGATAGATTCAAAACAGAAACTTCCCCTTCAGTTATTACAACTGTATTAAATACTGGTTTGAACCCCGATGCACTGATCCTGATTTCATATTCTCCTGCCGGAAGCGTCAGTTCGTAAGTACCATCTTCATTGGTCTTGCCGACAGCTGGTGTTCCCAGTACCTCAATTGTTGCACCTATGATTGAATCCTTTGTAGTTGCATCGATAACTTTCCCGCTTAGAATGCCGGCATTTTCTGACTGGATGACCAGGTTTTCATTCAGTACCTGCCCATTTCGCACCGATATCGCAAAGTCCTTATCTTTATGGCCGAATGCGCGAACAGTAACGGTATAGGATCCTTCCTCAAGCGCCGTGAAGAATTTGCCTTCCCCATCCGAAGTTATTTTTTTGCCGTTTTCCTTGATGGATACTTCACCTTTGACTGGCAAGCCCTTTTCATTCTCAATCGTCCCATGAAGTTCACCTGCAAGTGGTGCTTTTTCAGCAAGTGCCCAATCAATCGCATTCATCAAAAGCTTTTCACGGCCCTTATCAAATAACGTTAAATCTCCAGGTTGGAATGTGTGGCTGATCGTCAAGTTAGCCAAAAGGATTTCCAGCGATTGGCTGGTCCGGCCTTTATAGGCAATCATTGATCCTTTTTGGCCAGTTATTGTCTGTTCAAAATCAACAACCGTTTTACCAGAATAGCCGTTAAATCCGTAATAATAACCTGTCTTTCCTGGTATTTCGATAACATCTCCAGCCTTGAAGCCCTTAGTTAACGGATGCTCCTCTTTGACAATCCCTTTCGAATCAGTCTTATTCGTTCCCTGAATTAATTCCGCCGGATTGCCTTCATATTCCCATAGGAAGCGAATTGATCCGCTGCCCCCGGCCTGGCCTGTCCAAATAATCGATTTACGCTTTTTGTCCAATGCTTCCTGGAAGGCCTTGAATTCCGCCTGGCTCGGAACAGCATCTGGCTTGTAATCGGAATTGGCAAATACCAAATCAACAGAATCGAGCTTGTCAATGTCCTTATAGCCAAGGTATGCGACTTTGTAGCCTCGTTCTTCAAGATATTGTTTGAAGGATTTTCCCGATGCAGTAAGGTCCACAATAATCCCGATTGTAGGCGAAGAAAGCTGTTTAACCTTCAGTGTGAGTTGTTCGCCTGCCTCAAGCTTGACGTCTACCTCTTCACGCACAAAGCCTTCCTTTTCAACACGAACTGTGTAGGTTCCAGGTTCAAGTTTGCTTATGTTGAATTGACCCTGGGTATTTGTTTCAGTAGACCTTGGTTTTCCAATCACCGTCACTTTTGCTCCTGAAACCGCATTGCCGTCCTTTTCATTTTCAACTGCGCCACTGATGGAGGCAACATCTTCTGCTACATCTAGTGCTATTGACTGCGGCTCGCCGTCCAGGATTGCTGAAGCTTTCACGGTTTTGGTTTCATAACCGAAAGCACTTACTAGCAATTCATACTCTCCCTCGAGAATTGCAATTGAGTAAGCACCAGTTGCCGGCACGGTTTCTGCTGTATACGGCTGCCCCTTCACAGTAATTGCAGCCTGCAGCGGTTCCCCATTCTCATCCACAACAGTTCCACTGATTGCCGGGAACTTGGCATTGGCAGCCCAGAGTATGGCATTGAACAATATCTCTCTTCCTTCAGAAGTATAATCCTTGGCACCGTGATACGTCATGAAGCCATGTCCACCCATCAATAACTCGACACTTCCAGCGGTCCTTGGCTTATAAGCCATGCCTAGCCCATGTGACGAGCTTGTACCATCGAGCGTAATGTCAGCTAGCGGATAGCCGCTGTAATTCTTGAAGTATGCAAATGTGCTAGCGGCAGGATTGAGTATTTTTATTGCGTCACCCGCTTTAGCATTGCCGAAAATTGGATGCTCTTCCTTTACTTTATAAACAGCGGATTGAGTAGTATTACGCACTGTTGTTCGCGCTTCCGGATCTTTCCTGTAGTTAACAAGTTGGTTAATCGCAGAACCGCTCCAGTACGCATCTCCAAAAATAACACTCGTGCCCGCTTTATCAGCAGCCTTCATCGCATTTTCGAAAACTGGCTTCGTAAATGTTGTGGTGCTTGGTTCATTTATAAACACAACATCGAAATCCACCATTCTGTCAGCAGCATCCGCTGGCTGAATGTCCACTGCTTTCACACCATATTCGTTCATAAGCGCTTTAAAACTCCGGTCTGAGAAGTAATAATCGCCAATAACACCGACCCTCGGCATATTATTCAACTTCACATTGATATTACCTTCGTGGCGGGCAACATCGACAGACTGCGAATGGACTATATATCCTTCCTTCGTAAAAGTGAGCATGTACGTTTCTTCCTGCAAGCCGGCGACTTCATAACGGCCGTTTGCTGATGATACAGTCTCGGTCACCTTTTCTCCTGTGGCATTCAAGACTTCTACCTTCACTCCCGCAAGCTCAAGGTTTTTCTGGGCATCTGTAATAACCCCTGCCAATGTACCTTTTTCCGAACTTCCAAGCGTCACTGTGAGATCGGCCGGATTTCCTTTTTCAGCTGTAAATTCCACTGTTTGTGTGCCCAGCCCTGTTCCACGCACTTCAAGTGTAAATGTTCCTTGATCGTGGAAGAACTCAAATTCACCATTTTCGTTCGTATTGGTTTTTACGCCGGTTTCAACTACTTCAACACTTGCTTGAATAGGCTCACCAGATGAGTTGACAACCTTTCCCGCGACCTTCCCAAACTGAGCGTCATACAAATAATCAAGGCTATTCATAATGATTTGATTTTGCGCCTGAAGCCAGCTGTCAGTTTGCTCCCAGGGAACAGAGGCAAAGCTCGACAACAGCAGGTGAGCACTATTTTCCGACACTGCCTGATAGGCAATGCCTGAACCAACATAGCCAATTTCTGTTGTCCCGATTTTACCTATCGTCCGCCCAGTATAGTGATTAAACCAGGCAAAGTCGGCATCGTTCCCAAGCAGCGAAACCTCTGTTCCAGCCTTGTAACCCTTTAGGATTGGATGCTCTGCTTCGACTTTCAATCTGACTTCGCCAACATCATAACTATGGCCAATTTCAGCAGGATTTCCGTAATAATCCTTCAGATGGTGGATAGAACCGTAATTGGATCCCCACTGATCTGTGAACACAATGCTAACATTGTTTTCATTTGCAATATCAACAAGATTCTTGAAATCCGCCTCGCTCGGCTTGACTCCATCCGAGCCATAGCCACCGTTCAGATATAGCACCTTATAGCGGCCAATATCGTCGATAACATCCCAGCCGCGTTCCTCAACGGCATAGCCATTTTTTTCAAGCAAAGTTGTGATTTGCCCCTTGTAGTCATTCAGAACTGCTACGTCAATTGGCTGCAGCTCGAATGTAAACGCGGCTTCTTCACCAGGCTTTATAGTAATCACACCCGAACCATCTTTATAACCGCCCAGAGAGAAAGAAACGGACCACGTACCTTCAAAGACTTCTTCTTTTGTAAAAATGCCTCTGGCATCGGTCTTGCCAGTAATGCCTGCGTGATGCAAATCAATTTTGACATCCTCAAGGAGTTTTCCTGTCCGCTTATCCTTAACAGTGATTGCAACTGATCCCTTTACGGCATCCTCAAGTTGATAGTTTTTGGTAACTTTATATCCGGATACAAACTGAATCTTTTCGCTGTGCTGCTTTTTACCATAAAGTGATATGCGTACAGTATACTCCCCTGGAACATGCTTTAATGTAAAGCTGCCATCTGATTTAGCAGTTACTGAATCCCCGGTTTCTTCAACAGTCAGCGTGCCCTCAATTGGCTCACCAACGCTGTCGGTCAGTTTGCCCTGCAGGATTCCAGGAGATTGATAGCTTTGAATCCCATTTACATACGGTAAAATCACCTGTCCAGGCAGGACCGGTATCCCGGATGTACTATAAACCGGCAGAATGATATCCTTCAGCCGCTCGCCTGTAAATGCATCCAGCACAGAAACGGAACCATTCGTACTTGCAAAGAACAGCAATCCATTTGCCGTTACCGAGCCATTATTCAATGCAGTGCCGACTGCCTTGTTGCTCCATACTTCCGAGCCAGTATCCTTGTTAAAAGCGCGGAGGTTTGGCTGTGTGGCTGAGCCTATGATAACAATATTTTCAAAGACAATCGGCGAGGCTGCCTGCGTATCTCCAATATCAGCTACCTTCCACTTCTCTGTACCGGTTGCGGCATCAACCGCATAAAGGCTTCCGCCGCCGGTTGAAAAATTGATTCCCGTAAAATAGAGGACACCATTTTCAAAAACTGGCTTGGAGGCTATCCCCTCGGCAGAAAGTTTCTTTTGCCATACCTCGGTGCCGTCCTCGATTTTCAATGCGCGAATCGTTTGATTGTCATAGCTTCCGACATAGAGCAGCCCATTTCCGGTGCTTGGGCCGAAGTAAGTTGGAGCGCCAAGTTTTACACTCCACAGCTTTGCGCCTGTTTCAGGATTCAAGGCCCAAAGATGTGCATTTTCGCTAAGATCGGAGGAAACGAACAATTTTCCATCTGTTAAGATTGGGGACTCGTAAATGGCTATTCCCCCAACAAGTGTGCTCCATTTGACACTTCCTGTCTTTAACTCAAGTGCGTAGATCCTTCCATCCTGCCCTCCGGATAAATATACAGTGTCACCTTCAATGGTTGGCGACGAACGATTATTGCTGCCTAGCCTTAGTGACCACTGCTCCTTGCCTGATTTCGCGTCCAGTGCAATTACCCAGCCGCGGTCAGTCGTAAGCACTACTTTATTTTTTGCAGCTGCAGGTGTAGAGAACAGAATATCCCCTTTTCCTTCAAGGCTATATTCCCATGCCTTCTCGAGACCATCTGCATCAATTGCATTGCCTGACACGGCATTTCTTTGAAGGTTTCCGTTTGCCATCCCCCATTCCCTGGCAGCTGCAGCTTGGAGAGCTTGAACCTGCAGCTCAAGGGTAAGATTTTGGTTAACGTTAATTTCCTGCTCTTTTCCTTTAATTCCTTCTCCAGTAACCTGGATGCCGTACGTACCAGTCGGTATTTGACGGATTTCAAAATTGCCGTCAACGTCGGCACGGATTGACAAGAGTGGCGTATTCTTTAGGCGGATATAGGCGAATGGAACCGGATTTCCGGCTTCATCAACTACTTTTCCTTTCACTGCGAAGGCTTCAGCATCGTCAAGAACAATATTAACTGTTGTAACTTCACCCTTTTTCAACTGAACGGTGCCTTCATATGTTTTGTAGCCAAAGGAAGTAACTGTGACCTTATGCGATCCTTCCCTAATTTTGATAGAGTAAGTTCCTTGTTCCGAAATATTATAAGATAATCCTTCAGCTTTAATTTCAAGCTGGGCAGGAATCGACTCACCCTTGTTGTTCTTGACTGTACCGGTTAGCTCCCCTGCAAAAGCGGCTTCGGTAATAGCCTGATAAATATTTATGATCCCGTTCCCGTAAGAATCATTTGGAAGGGTTCCCATATGTGGTTCTGTTCGTACCGTGTCCTTAAGGGTTTGCTTTACCTCATCAATCGTGAGGTTCGGATTTGCCTGATAGAGAAGTGCGATAGCCCCGGTTACGTGAGGCGTTGCCATCGAAGTACCACTTATTGTATTGTATTTGCCTTTTTTAAGTTGGCCAGGCCATGCTGAATATATTTGGTGGCCTGGAGCTGAAATATCCGGCTTGATCAGGCGGTTCGTCCCACCGCTCCCGTCCTGCCAATATACTGGGCCGCGGCTTGAAAATGAGGCTACTTGGTCATATTTGTCAGTAGCGCCGACAGCGAACGATTCAGGGAAACTGCCCGGTGAACCAATCGTTTGAGCTCCGGGTCCCTCATTTCCCCCAGCGAACGACGGGAAAATCCCTGCAGATACCCACGCTTTAACATCTTCATAGAATTCGAGGTTATATGTATTCGAATTTCCCCATGAATTGTTTACAACATGCGGTGCCTTTGAAGGGTCGCCGCCCGGTGCCATGAACCATTGGAACGCCCTGTGAATGGCTGATAGGCTTGTAGAGCCGCCATCATTGAAAATCTTCGCTGCAATCCACTCTGCACCTGGTGCAACACCGACTGCCTCGCCAGCACCGCCCCCAACAGCAGTTCCGGCAACATGGGTTCCGTGGCCGTTTCCATCATCAGGTGTTTGATAGCCTTCACCTGAAAGGTCAATCCAGGAAAACTGATGATTCCCATCGCGCCCGCGGTAATTATTTTTCAGAGCTTCATGTTTTCCATCAACCCCTGAATCCATGATGCCAACTACAACTCCTTCACCTTTAAGCCCATATTGGCCCCATACTTTTGGAGCAAAGATCTTTTCAAGTCCCCACTGAGGGAGCTTTGGCGGAGCTTCATCGACAGTGATTTCCGGAAGGCTCAATGTCTCATCAAGAGTGATGGAAGCAACATCATCGCGCTGCTTCAATTCTTCTAGAGCATCCTTTGTCACCGTTGCCGTCACTCCGTTAATGATCCACAACGAATCCTTTTTCTTTGCCTTCCCTTTAGATTCCATTGCTGTTAATGCTTGATGGATGCCTTTTTGTGAGGAATTTGCTTTTTGTTTGAGATGGTTTTGAATGGCATTAATTTTGTCTGTACGAGACTTTTCCTGCTTTACCTGAGGATAGATTGACTGGAGACTGGGTTTGTCTTTCATTCTTATGATGACATTAACCTCATTGTTTTTTTCGAAGGCTTTTTGAAGTTTGGCTTCAGCCTTTTTTATTTCTGATGCATTTGCTTTTGTTTCATCGCTTTCCTCTTCAAGTGGTGGAGGATTAATCCCGAGCCCTTTCAACAAATCTGGCAGCTCAGTATGATCTCCGTCACTTTGTTCTCTTGCGGTTTCAATCTGATCGGCCACTTTGGCTTCCTGTTCACGTTTCTTCTCAAGCTGCAACTCTTCTTCGGAAAAGCTCTTTGGTTTCGAGTCGGCAGCAAACGAGATGTTCGGAGCAAAAGACGAAACTATCAGCAAAAACGCCATCATCACTACAAACCATTTTCTGATTGTTTTCTTTCTAAAGATAAGCAAACTAGTACCCCCTAAAGATTTGATACTCGAAGAATACTAGATAGACTTTAAGTTATCCTCTATTTATTTTAATATTCATAAAAATTAGATAATTAGTACTAGGATATTTTTCCTTTAATAGGAAAATAGTCTTTATACATATATGACTAGTATAAAGAACCTCCCTTAAAACTTTCTTTTGATGAAATTATTCTATGAGATTTTCTCTACGTAAACTGCTTTAAACCTTTTTCCGTTAAACAATTCAAAATGAACTCGCGGACCCTTTTGAGTGCCCAAATATGCCTAAAGGCCTAATTTTACCTAAATGCTCCAATTCCTGACTATATGCCTACATAATATTCTGAATATTTAATTTATAATTAAGCCTGTCCACTGTAGTGGAATTACATAGGAGGTGTTTGAATGAGAAAAAGAAACAAAGTCATGCAAGGCCTCATCATTGCAACAGCATTCAGTGCATTGAGCTTTACCACCCTGTCCCCAGGATTGGGCGCGGGCGGTATAACAGGTGCCCAACAGCTTGAAAGTGAGCGAATTGCACAAGAGGAGTCACCTGCTGTTGTCCAGCTTGAAGTGCCAAATAAAAAGGCGCTTGATAAGCTGGTTGAAATGGGTATAGACCTCACCCACAGAGTCCATCAGCATGGTGAAGAGATCGAGGTTGATGTGGTTGTTACACCTTCCGAAATCGCAGAATTAAAAAAGCATGGAATCAAAGTAAAGGACACACTGATTACAGAGGCTCAGTGGAACCAAAGGACTGCAGAAAGGAATGCCGCGGCGCAGCAACAGTCCACTATTGCATCGGCTGAAGATACGATAAAAATTTTACGAGCTAATCATTATACAAACCAGTCCGCTACCTTCCTATATGTTGAAGCGAAAACAACTGCCGGTGAAAGTGCAAGTACAGCACTAACCGCCACATGGATGGAAGATGGCGTGGAAAAAAGAGTCACCTTGAGTCGATTTGTTGACTACGGAGAATATATGTATCACTGGTTCGAGGTTCCAGTCACAGCCGTACCGCAAAATGTTACAATTACCAGCAATCTTGGAGGCTCGGCTGGAACTGCTGTGACAGAGTGGCTGGGTGAAGATAAAAAAGGCAGTCCGAAAAAACATTATGTAAAGGAATTTGTTGACCATTATATGGACCCAAATGAGCTGTATGAACGGGCTGAGCAGCTTGCCAGGGAATTCCCGGATTTAGTCGAAATCATTGAAATGCCGAACAAAACAAACGGTTACCGCCGCCTCGCCCAAGCAACTATTGGCCCTGCAACCAATTCGGCTGTTGTCGTATCTTCGAAGGCTTGGGGGCATGAAGGTGGAAATGATATTACCGTAGAGCTCAAAAATCAGGGAGCAGCAAGCCAACCTCTAACGGTAACCACAAACGGCAAAGATATTGTTGTTGAACTTGCAACGAATTCTGATGGAGTAGTAACAAGTAATGCAAAACAGGTTGCAGATGCCCTGAATAAAGAAGCCGGCAGCCTTATTACCGCGACAACTTACCGAGGCAACGCGGGTACAGGCACGGTAACTACAGCCAAGGCGAAGTTGACAGACGGCTTAAAAGCTCCGGCCCATATTTCCCGTGAGCCTCAAACTGTCAAGGCGATTCGAATCGGCAAACATCGCGACGGTTCCAAACCGGGTGTCCTTGGCTATGCACAGGAACATGCCCGTGAATGGGTCACACCGCTCGTAACGATTGAAACAGCGGAAAGATTACTTCGGAACTATGCACATGACGGCGAAACAAAACAACTGGTCAACAATCTGGATATTTTCCTGGTCCCTTCAGTAAATCCAGATGGTGCACTTTACAGCTTCTATGATTACAATATGCAGCGGAAAAACATGACGAATCACTGTGGCCCTAACCAATCTGATTCCGGATATCGAAACAGTTGGGGTGTAGACCTCAACCGGAATCACTCTGTCGGCTCAGCCTTTGATGGATTTATCGGTGCTTCGACTACAAACTGTTTGAGTACCACATACGCGGGACCAGCGGAACATTCCGAGCCTGAATCAAAGAACCTTGTCTGGCTTGCCGATCAAAATCCAAATATTAAATTCGCTATGAATATTCACAGCTATGGCGGGTACTTCATGTGGTCTCCTGGCTCATATGACCCGGATCGTGTTACCTTGCCTCGTCCGACAGCCGGCCAGGAAGCATTCTACTGGGCTGCGTCAAACGAAATCCTGAATGATATCCAGGACCACCGCGGAACAGTCATCCTGCCAAGCCGCACCGGCCCAATACCGGATGTCCTATACTCAGCGGCCGGGAACTCAGCCGACTATCTGTGGTATGAAAAAGGTATTTATGCATGGAACTTTGAGGTTGGTGCAGACTTGTGGGATTCTGAAGCGAACAGATGGCGGGCTGTAGGATTCCAACCTCCATATAAAGAAGGACACGAGGAAGCAATGGAATTTGCGAATGGGTTGATTGGATTGATCAAGGTCGCCTATAACCAGTCAAAGGATAAGCAGCCTCCTTCAACAAAAGCTGTACCTGGAAACGGCAAATTTTCCGGTCCTGTCGAAGTATCCTTTGAAACGAGCGAAGCAGCGACCATCTACTATACTCTTGATGGAAGCCGACCAACATTCGAGTCCGAGCATTTAAAACTATCCGGAACTCGGGAGCCTGCTGAAACATTGAAAATTGATAAAACAACAGTGTTGAACTGGTTCGCAGTAGATGCAGCGGGCAATATCGAGAAAAACTATAACCCGATCAGCAATTCTTCCAACTTCAACTCTGTGACACTAACAATCAAGTAAGGAAAAGATGCCGTGCATGCTTCAGAAGCTGAAGTGCACGGCATCTTTTTTACTGGTGCTGGCCTACTCTTTGCCTAAAACCACTTGCAAGAGGTACAACAATAAGACCAGCAATGACGATTTGCATGATGTTGCCTGGTACGGAGCCAAATGGCTGAACCCAGTTACCAAACAGGAGCACTTCTGAAAAATAATAGCCGACAACTTTTATAATCAATGCTGCGGCAACTGCCAAAGAATACACAAAAACCTTTTTTCCAGGTACCTTCTCTGCGATAAGTCCAGCTAAATAGCCCATTAAGCCAACGATAACAAATGTAAATGGAGCCCATGCTGTCCACCCCGAAACAATATCAAAGAGTGCCATTCCGAATGCACCCGCTATAGCCCCTGTTTTTTTGCCAAAAACAAAAGCTGCTATAAAAAGAGGCACATTCCCTAAATGGATAAGTCCACCATTCCCCATCAATGGCAGCCTGATGTTAATAAACATTGTCGCTACAAAAACCAGCGCGATAAAAAGTGCATTAAAAACTAGAATCTTTGTTTTGTTCTTTTCCGTCGTTAACATAAGAATCCCCCTATTTTCCATTCCTGCCTCTATTTTTAAGTCGAGAGTATTATCAACATCTCCACTTGTGTAATGATTATTAGTATAATGAAAACTGACAATATAAAAAGGGTCAATTTTAATAAATTTTACATGGTCAGATCGGGGATAAAGTTAGATATATGTATATTTAATTGAATAAGAATGATAGAAAGCCTTTAATGACTTCTTTTACGCAAAAAAAGATCTTCCCTGTGCCATACTGGCACAAGAGAAGACCTCTTTATTAACCAAAACGCTTATTTTTTCCCAATCATGAACTCTGCCTGCTTTTCTGCAGCCTTAAAGCCGTGTACGGATTCCCCATTTACTATGACTTTGTAGGTGCCTTTTGCGTCAGTTTTCTCCGGCGTATAAGTGGCTTTGTAGCTTACGCCTGTTGATGATGGAAGATTGACAACAGTCCCATTAGGCTTTATTACCTTGGCCGTCCATGTGAGTGATTGATTGGCAGTCGCACTGACCAGAGCCGGGTTTTTAAAGCTGACATCAGCTTTCGGCGTCACGCTTACGGACTGAATAACTGGCATTTCGGCCTTGCTCAGTCTGTAAACGTTGACTGTTTTGGTTGTGGTGAAGCCTGCCAGATCGACAACCCTTACTGTAAAGGTATTTTGTCCCTCTTTTAGGCTGACTCCAGAGTTGAACGTTTGGTTGTAAGGAACCGGTTCAGCCCAGGAGCTTGGTCCGGAGTTGAATTTCACTTCACTGTCATTGACGTAGACTCTGATTTGGTCAAAATTATCCTTAACCGAGATTGCTAGATTTGTTTTGGCCACTCCATTTTCCACGTGGGCAGGAGCTGTAACATCCAGAGTTGCCGGAGTCGTATCGACAAATACCGGGCGGCGCTGGATTTGAATTTCATTTCCGGCAATGTCGACAGCCTTAATGGAAATTTCATGAATGCCATCCCCTGGAATAGATACTGTTGTAGCAAAACGGTAACGCTCTTCTTCCACATTCGACGCATTCTTCTCCATTACACGATTAAATGGAACAGAATTGCCATTGACGTAAATTGAATCAATTAATGACTCGTCACGGACATAGCCCTTTACCGAAATTTCTTTTGTAGTAAGGATTGACCCATTTCCAGGAGTTTCAAGTGTGATAACTGGAACAGCCGTGTCTCCCGTAGCCACATTTTTAGCAGTTTGGGAGGTAATATTATTTGCAAAATCATAGGCAACGACTTCAACCTTTGCTCCTTTTGGAACTGTTACAGCTGATAAATCATAGGAAGCAGCAGTTGGACGAAGTATTTGGTTTGCCGGCAGGACACTTTCACCGTCAACCTTCACTAGGAAGTGCTGCAACCCGATTCCATTGCCGTCATTCGCTTCCCATGTCAGCTGTTTTGTAGTTGTGTTATATTTTGCATTAACAACCGGCTTGGTTGAATCAACTACAAAAGGAATGCGCTTTGTTTGCCATTCGGGATCACGGTGCTTCATGTCGACTTTTGCCTTAATTTCATAGAAGTACTTACCGTCTGGAACAATTTCACCGTTCACCTTACCGTCCCAGCCGCGGGCAGTCGAGTAGGAATACCTTGTTGCCAGGCTGCCATAGTGCTTTCTGACAAACGATTCGGTACGGATTGTCCTCAGTTCATTTCCATCTTCATCCAGTACATTGAACTGCATATCAGTCGAATTTCTAAGGAAAGACAGAACCGGTACAATCGTATCGAACATGCCGTCGCCGTTTGGAGAAAGCGAGAACTTGCTTACAGCATTCGTGTATCCATTAATCGGGTCATTACCGATGTAAGTACCACGATTATCCACCATCCCAGCAACAGGAGTTCCCCCGGTACCGTCAGTGAAGAAAAACTTATTGTCGACATAGCGAATGCCGTCAAGGATTGAAGGGCGATCCCATTTGCCGTAGAAACCGACATACGGTACGACGAGGTTAACTTCCTCTCCAGATACATCCTCCAGGCGGACAAAACCTTCAACAAAGATATCTTCTTTCAAATCAAACTCTGTTTTAGCACCAGTGCTTGTGTAGCCTGGGATTTTTGCATTAGTCAAGTCGATGCTTACTGGAATTTCCACACTGCCGCCTGCTGGTACGGTAACCGTCTCAGGTGCAGTAACGACTGCATTTTTCAAAGGCTCCGAGCCTCTTAAATGCGGGTCGCCTGTTGTTGCTACCCCTGCTGACCAGTTCACATCACCAGAAGCGAGGCGCTGGATCGCATCAGTAAGAACATCAACGTTAACTTTATAAGTGACAGCTTTGCTAGCAGAATCATTGATTGCTTTTACTTTGAACGAAACCACTTTTTTCGTAAAATCCTTAAGTTCAACTTTTGCTTCGTTGGTCTCCGGATTAACGGCACGGACAGAAGTCAAAGTCGCATTATGGATTTGCATCATCCCTGCCCCTTGCAGGCGAGGGGAATATGCAAACCCGTTTGTTCCAGTTGTGACTGCTGCTGTGTTCATCAATAGAACTTTTGCCAGACGCGTTTGTGCAGTCAACGGCAGGTTTTTGTAAAGCGGATTTTCTTTAATATATTCCATCACAAGCGCTGAACCACCGGCAACATGGGGAGCCGCCATAGATGTACCGCTCATGAAACCGTACTTGTTGTCGTTTAAAGTTGAATAAATATTTCCGCCCGGGGCCATGATTTCAGGTTTGATTTCAAGGCTTGGGGTTGTTCCCCAGGAGGAGAATTCAGTTGGGCGCCCGTTTTGCGGTCCTGGCTGAGAATTAGAGATAGAAAAATTAATAGATGTATTGCCTGAAGCATAGAGCTGATGCATTTGATCAGCGGTTGGCTTAGTTACAAGCATAAATGGAATTGCAAATCCACCCTGGTCCTTAAAGATCGTACCGCCTGTACCGGCATCGTAAACGATAATCCCAGCAGCTCCCTGTTTTGCTGCTTCCGTCGCTTTATCTGTTAAAGCAGAAGGTGTTCCACCGCGCATAACAGCAACAATCTTACCCTTTACATCAAGTCCTGCATAGTCTGCTGCAGCACCATTTTTGGTTCCCAGTGAAACAAAGCCATATTCTTTGTTACCGAGCTTTTGGGTCCAGTTATCGCTAGTATAACCAACACCGTTTACAGGGGTTCCAGTTAAAGAAAGGCCAAATTCATACCAGGTTTGTGTATTTCCGGATGCGGCAACCTGAATGGAATCAGTCGATAACCCTGGTGCACCTACAAGGCCGATATCAGGATTCTCGGCAAAAGGTGTTTTATACCCACGGCCGATATGGCGTGAGTTACCAGCTGAGACAGATGAAACAATCCCATTATCAGCAGCACGTGTGATTGCCAGGTTGGCAGGATCTTCAGGTGTATAAAAAGATGCAACTGAGCCAAGGCTCATGTTCAGTACATCCGCACCCAGCTTGATCGCTTCATCAATTGCAACCACATAAATATCAGAGAACGTTGAAGCATAACCTGGGTCATTACTGAAAACCTTCATCGCAAGCAGCTGTGTTTCAGGCGCTACCCCTTTGATGCCGCCCTGTTCAGGGTCACCATTCGCACCAACTGTTCCGCCAACGTGCATACCGTGATTGGAACCACCTGGGACCAAATCACGTACTTCTGTATTGCGATCAAAATAATTGTATCCGTAAGGAATCTTTTCGGTGAAATACTTCCCTGGCAAACCGTGCTGGGCTGCCAATGAACTTACTTCTTCTGCAGATAGATCGGTCTGCACCCCTTCACTAATAACCATATCCCGATGAGCGGGATCCATACCAGAATCGATAATGGCTACAACCATGCCCTCACCTTTGTATTGACCCTCTGTCCATGCTTTATATGACTGGATATAGTCATGGCTTGTCGTCATATCCGGTTCAACAATCGGCCTTCCATACTCATTTGTCAGATAAACCTTTTTAACCTCCGGCAGGCTTTCTATCAATTGAATATCGCCATAAGCCACCTCACCGCTAAAGCCGTTCACAACAGCGGTAAAGTTATTTTTATAGTTTACTTTAATTTTTTTATCGGCCAGCTTTTGCTTGGCCTTCTTCTGAGCGTTTACAGCTCTATCATTTAGGTTCTTCTTCTCTTGTTTTGACAGCTTGGAATATTTCACACCCTTTTTGGTCGCATATTCAATCGCTGTCTCTTCCTTAAGCTCTACTATTACCCTTACCTTTTCTTCCGGAGAAAATGCAGAAACTGCCTCGTCCGTTCCTGGTACTGTTTGTTCACTATTTTTAGCTGCAGCTAGATGATTGCTTGTCCCTTTTGCTGCCGATGGCTGAGGTACAGCATAGGCAAAACTGGAAAATGACAAAAGGAAAATCAAAAGTAAAGCTAAACTTCTCTTCATGTTGGTCATACTTTTCCCCTTTTCAATTAATTTTTCCTTTTCTAAACCCCTGTGATTATGGATTTCATAATCCCCCCTGAACAAATATTTTCCCAACATTCTATCTTGTCAGAACAATCTGAATGTAACATGGTTCTTTGGTATGCCGTAAGGGTCTTTTAGTCTATAATTCTACTTTTTAGACTAGGCTAAAAGATGCAAATATAGTAAGTGTTAGCTAGAAAGCTTCTCTTCTAAAAATAAAAAAGTGCAATAATTCGTTACGAACTATTGCACAAGAAATTATCCATTTTTTCATTGAAATTTTATACTCAACCTATTAGAATAAGTTGCCTTTAATAAAGTTGTTTTTATAAGATTTGAACCCTTCATTCTTAAACTTTCTTTGAATAATTATTCTTCGCTTGGTCTATTCTTTTGTGTTGGCAGCGTATCCCAGAAGCTTGTATCAGCAGTATTAATTGAACCATCGGAAATTGCCCTGACTGTTGCATCCAATGTTTCAATTGTCTGCTTGATGAGATAGCCATTGCTTTTTTGACCAAGAGCGTATGATTCAATATAGTGGTCGGACATTCCCCTCATCTCAAACAACAATGTTGCAATGTCATAGCGAAGGGCTGCACCATTACGGCCGATATTCGCTCCCGAACCCCCGTCATATTTCCCAATATGTCCCCAGCCTTTGCTTTCAAGCTCATGGTAAACAACAGATCCGAGTTTCTTGGATTTTTCCAACACCTCGGGTTTAACCGCCGCATTGGTCGGATAGAGGATAGACCCTGACACCAGTTCCCCATCTGTTTCACTTCTTGTTCCTTGATGATGTAAATCGATCATATAATCAATCTGATATTTTTCGAAAACATTTTCATGAAGGTGACGAACTTCCGGCTGCATATTGGCTGTCGCTTTATCATGTTCACGGTTTAAGTCAAAATTATTAGCGTTGGAGCGGGTAAGATGGCGGTCCCCGTCTGCAAGGTAGTTATCAAGCGAGAAATTCACGTCACCCATGGCCCCGTCGGCATTGAGCATAGGAATGATAAGGATGTTAAGCTTGTCAAGGACACCCTTTGTTTTATTTGTACCTAAGTGTTTAATAAATTCAAGCGCACCTTCTGTTGTAAGCTGTTCATTTCCGTGCTGTTGAGTTAAAAATAGGATTGTTGGATTGTCAGGATTTGAAATATACTTGACGAGGTGGATATCCCTTCCTTTCACAGTCTGCCCAATCACTTCAAGGGTCATTGCATCTTGTTTTGCATCTTGAGTTTTTAGATAACTGACCATGCTATCATACGTATGTAGAATCGAAGTCTGAATGGAACCATTCCCAGCGCTTGGGCCATTACCAACTGCCCCGACCGGAATACCAACTGCAGTTACCGCACCAAAAGCCAACATACTAGAAAAAGAAACACCTAAAAGCTTCCTCTTAAAACTCATAAAATCCCTCCAATTAGTATTTAAACGCTTACATTCCTAGTGTAATAGTTAAATATTACTTCGGGAATAGAAAAGAAGTCCCATTTTTCAGATAATTATATGGGTAAAAATTGGTACGGAAGATGGAGTTTAATTCGTATTAATAAAGGGTATAAAAATATTTTTCTAACCTATTGGTTTAAAAGAGCAGGCATCTCAACTAAAACGGCATAGCTTAAAGGGCTGTGAAAGGGAAAGATGGGGGTTAAGTGTGCTTTTAAAATAACACTTTATTTTCGGGGGTTTTTATCCTGCGTGCGTATTACACCTTAAAAGTCCGTTCAAAGATAATTTTACAAGCATGGCAGTTTTATGACATAACCCGCTTGTAACAACCTATTTTGCTTTTAATTCAAATAACACCATTACACCACAGCCAATAGACTGTGGTGCAGGCAAATTGTTTTATGTTTGGTATCGACTTTACATAATTATATTATTTTCTATCCAACTCACTTTTTAACTACCAAATGATTATCGTGTCATGGGATTCTTGAACTTCTCATTTGATTTCAATAAAGACAGGATCTCTTATTGAGATATACGGTGTTTTATCATCTAAATTTCTGGTAAAGTGTTTTCTACCTCGCCCTGTTCCCTCTTCATACTATCTTTTAATTCAGTTGTCCCCAGTTTTCTTCTTCTTTTAAAAAATGTAAGAATACATTCATTCCCATCTTTGGCTGTTCCTTAATTTCTTTAATAAATCGGCTTTTTGTATCTTCTGGAACCAATGCACTTTTTTCTATTCTTCTAACCATATAATCAATGCTTTTGTTCAGAATTTCCACCCGTTTGAACTTTACTTCTTTCCTCAGGGCAGCCCCAACCGCAGCCATTAGCGCGTATATAGTTATTGCTATGAATGTTTCTTCACTCCTAGGAGCAAATAACACTAGAGGTATAAGATTTATACCAGAGAAAACGAGCAACATGACCGATATAAGCGAATATCTTGTTGCTGTCTTTAGCAATGGCTGAACAATTGTTTCAATTTTTTCTAGCTCTTTTTTATAGTAGCGGGGAATACTATTGAAAAATTGATTCATTACTATACTCCTCCATTCGTTTATTCACCCTGATAGGGCAGTTATTTACTTTCGTTCATTTGGAAAATAAAAAAGACCTTTACCCGAGAAACAGGTAAAGGTCTTGCTAACAACAAAGTATGTTGCCAATAAAGCCGAGAGTTAAAACTCCGAATTGACGACCTTATAGTAAAAGCTACTCCCCTAAAGGTGTATTTATTTTATATTTTTATTATACAAAATCGGTATTTTTATGTCAAAAAATCGGCCTTCAGCATTCAGTTAACCGATTCTTTATGTTCCCATTCTAAATTTTGATAGGAATTATAATTACATAGGAATTTTTCCATGTCTTAAGTTAATTATTCTAAAATGTTATTCAGTTTTCTATTTTAGCTGGAAATTTTTTCAAAATATTTATACAAGGCATGAAATACTCCGCTGTAGTTCTTCTTCCATGGTTTCTTCTTCCCACAAAAATGGATAAATACTGTATGCGTGATGATGTAATCCATATCGCATTTCCCGTTTGTCTTGATTCTATAATAATTATAAAACCTGGCATCATAATTATAAATCTTTTCATCAAGGCTTTTAATTCTTTTCGAATAAAGGGCATTTAATACATCTTGATCGGGCATAATCAATCTTGTTTTGTGTTTCTCGACAAAGGCATATATAGCTTGTTCATCAATTTCCTTCCGCTGGAGCTCCAGGTTGATCATCAGTACACCCGAGTTGTAATATGCCTCAATTCCGTATGGAAAAAGGCGGATGCGATTGATTTCCCTAACCGAAATTTTATCGTGGAAAGCAGCTGCATATAAATTACCATCGAATTCTGTTTCGTAAAGGTCTTTAACCGAATTCAACACCAATATATCGGGATCAAGGTAAAGGATGCGGTCCAAATCTTGAGGTAAAAACTTAAAAGCTAGCAGCCGGTAGTACATTTCTTTTGTATAATGCAAAAGGACCGGTGCGTCATGAAAATGGCTTTCGTCCACTTTTATTACCTCAAGCTTGCTACCGTGTACCTCAATGTAATTATGTAATTGGCTTAACTTTTCATCTTCAATTTCCGAATGCATTAAATAGATTGTAAATCGTTCTCTTGGATTATTTAGAAAAAGTGATTTCAGCATTACGCGTAGCGGTTTTAAATAAGTGGAATTTAACGTGACTAGAATATTCATTAAATCTGACTCCCTACCTTACACAATACTATTAAATGTATAGACAAAACGGAAAAATACTATATTCATCCTCCTCTCAATTTGCCTAACTCTCTAAATTACTTTTGAAGTATGTCCCTTAATGAAAAGGAAAACGATGAATTAAGAGTAACATACCTGCCTAAATAATTACATGAATCCCAACCCCAGTTCCACCTAAGATGGACTTGCTCTGATTGTTGCAAATTTCCTCCTCATTACGATTTATTTTTTTTACAAATGAAAAAGGAGTTAGGGTAAGCCCCAACACCTTTTCTCATTTTCCACGGATTCCTAGTTAACTGCTTGATTTTGATCTATATTCCTTCTCAATTCCATCCGCATATACAATCTCTACTTCAAACTCTTTTACATTTTCCGGTATATCAAACACCTTTGAAACCTGTGCGAGAACCTCCTCTTCAGTAGTATATTGATCAAACCTAAAGGATTTAAACTTTTCATGTAATTCCTTCATTGCATCATTGCCGGCAAGTTCAACATTTTTCTCTTTGTCGACATAGGAAGCTACTGTACTATTTTTTTCTTTTTGATAACTTATATCAATCGCATTAAACGTCTTTTGGGTATCCACTTCCAATTCGAATGAGGTGAAAGGGTAATCCAATTTATTAACATTATGTTTCTCGTTAGGATCAGTCGCTTGATTATCCGCAGGGGCATTTTCTGGAGGAGGATTCACCTCTTCAGTATTATTACAACCTGCCAAGACTGAAGCAGATATAGCAAAAAGTGCTATTCCTTTTGTGAAGTTCATTTTATCGGCTCCTTTTCCCACTGTGATTCTCTCTTCTTTATATAAGCCTTTATCCGTTAAGTAGAATTCCAAACCTTTCATTACAAGGGAGGGCCTTTCCATGAAAAGAATAATACAGATTATCTTTGAGACAGAACTTGGCTGGGACATTCATGTATCCGGCAATCGGTAGGGTTTACTCTTTGCTCCATTTGTTTTCTTAGTCTATTATGTATCCATTTAGGGAACATTATCGATAAATCTACTTATAATGTCTATTGGATGAGCAGTAAACTTGAAAGTGCTAAATCAGATAAATATAATTATTTGTAGATTCAGAAAATTTGTTCAGGAGTGAGGTAAAAGTGGAAATTCGTATTGAATATTGTACTGCTTGAGGCAATTTACCAAAAGCCGTCGGTCTGGCGGATGAATTGTTAAATGAATTTAAAAATAATGCCAATAAGTTGGAATTGGTTCCGAGCACTGGAGGCGTGTTCGAGGTTTCTGTGGACGGCCAGAACATTTTCTCTAAAAAGGAAACAGGCCGTTTCCCTGAAGAGGGCGAAGTGCTGAACATTGTAAAAGAAAAGCACGAATAATTCAATGTGATATAAATGGACAGTAGCTTGCATAAGCTACTGTCCTTTTTGCTTTAATCGATAGCCTCTTCTAACCAAAGAAGTACCTGATCGATTTCATCCTTCGTCGTCTGTCTTCCCAAACTAAAGCGGATTGCACCCATTCCAACCTCTATCGGAATAGCCATCTCTTTTAAAACCGGCGATAATTCAATGCTCCCTGCATGGCAGGCCGAGCCTGTCGAGGCGGCTAACTGAGGAATTTTGGAAAGCAAATCCTGCCCAATTCTCTTCACAAAACTTACATTCAATGTGTTAGGCAGCCGCTCTTTCGGATGCCCGTTTAATTGAACGAGATCTCCAAACTGTTGCTTTAACCTCTCCCAAAAATAATCCGTCAGTTCCTTAAGTGCCCTATTACCAACATGGTTTTCAGCAATTTCACATGCTTTGCCAAGCCCAATTGCCAATAAGGTATTTTCCGTTCCGGCTCGGAGCCCTGATTCATGCCCAGCCCCGTGAATCAATGGTTCCAGCTCAATTCCTTTTCTCTTGTATAGCGCACCAATTCCTTTAGGTGCGTAAAGTTTATGGCCTGCGATTGTCAGCATATCGACTTTTAACTCGTTGACATTGACAGGTACTTTACCGACTGACTGAGAAGCATCCGTATGAAAGGCGATTCCATGTCTTTCAGCTATGTTCCCAATCTCTTGAATCGGCTGCAAGGTGCCGGTTTCATTGTTGGAATGGATGATTGATATCAGAATAGTTTCTTTTGTAATGGCTTTTTCAATTTCCTCCGGTGACACTCTCCCGTATTGATCTACACCTACGTAAGTAACCTTCGCCCCTATTGACTCAAGGAATTTACATGGATTCATCACTGCGGGGTGTTCAATTTTCGATGTAATGATATGGTTGCCTTTGCTCTTATTTTTAAAAAAGAAGCGCCAGGTTATTCGCTTCACTCCCTCCGCTCGTAAAAATGATTTCCTCAGGAAAACAGCCAAGTAAGCAGGCTGTTTGTTTTCTTGCTTTTTGCATAAAGCCCTTAACCGGTGCCCCAGCCCAATGCAGTGCGGACGGATTTCCATAAAAATCTTGGAGCAACGGTGTCATTGCGTCAATGACTTCAGGTGCCAGAGGTGTGCTTGCGTTGTAGTCTAAATAAATATGTTTCATATTTCGCTTCTCCCTTTCCCCAAATAAAATAAGTAGTTGAAATTCCTCTAACAAAAACACCCGTAATCTTTCGTATACCTGCCGAAATGGGATAAAACATTTATTTTTCAGTAATGTTAATAGATTATTAAACAATTGTAATCTAATATACCAATAGTTGAAATGTATTTATGGGATAATGGCTACTTCAAGTTTAAAAGATGGTATCTTCCTAAGTTTCTGATACCCCCCTTTCTGAAACTAAAGAGATGGCCATTTTTTAACTTGATTCATTGATTATTATCATTATTTTCAGCCTGGGTGGTGCAAGTATGGAAGGATCAAGAAGGGGAAAAAAGAGAAGAAGGATAAAATGGATGAGAGTCGTTGCCGCCCTTCTTTTATTAAGTATCTTTTTGGTTGGCCTTTTTACGATAGTTCAGTTTTTAGAAGGAACGATAAAAAAGGTTAATCAACCATTTAAAAAAGCTGAAGCAACTCATTCGTTTAATGGGGTGAAAACTAAAACAGACGAAGTAAATGTCCTTCTACTAGGTAGTGACTCCAGGGGAGAAAAACAAGCTAGAACCGATACAATAATGGTGGGACACTATAATCCCAAAACTCAGGAGATAAAACTTATTTCTCTTATGCGGGATATGTACGTATCCATACCTGGACATGGAGAGCATAAATTAAATGCTGCTTATACATATGGGGGACCTGAATTATTAAGGCAAACCATTAATTTGAATTTTGGTCTGGATATTCATCATTATGCAATTGTCGACTTTGAAGGATTCGAAAAAGCTGTCGACCTCCTCGTCCCTGATGGAATTGAAGTAGACATACCATACGAGATGTCTGAAGGCATCGATATGACGTTAGAGAAAGGAAATCAACGGCTTAATGGCAAAGAACTTTTAGGTTATGTTCGTTTCCGTCAAGACCGTCTAAGTGACTTCGGCCGGGTTCAAAGACAGCAAGAAGTCATCACAAAATTAAAGGATGAAGCCGTAAGCCTGCATAGTGTCACAAAGCTTCCTGATCTATTAGGACTCTTAGGTACATATATTGATACAGACATTGACACCCCAACACTCTTGACAATCGGAAAAGACATTTTGTCCAACGAAAGCGGAGAAATACAATCAATTCGCATTCCCGAAGATGGCAGTTTTACAAATGTTCGTCATGAAGAAATTGGAGAAGTCTTACAAGTGGACTTAGAACAAAATAAGAATGCTCTTAATATGTTTTTAGGAAGCGGAAAAAGTAATCCTTGATTAAACGTACCCATAATTTTTTTTGAAGGTTGTTAGTTTCGACTGTTGGTTTTCAGGCCCAAGCACTCACTTACGCAGTACGTCCGTTGTGCCTGCAGAGGCAGGGCGCCCTCTCTTCTAATCAGCAGCTAATTTACTAACACACTCTCATACTATCCCATTCTTAAAATAATTGAAAACCGCACGAGTCAAATTGACTGTGCGGTTAACTATTTATATTTGACGGGACTTTGCGGGAATCGAACCAAACTGACATAGCACGCAGGTTAAAGTGGTTTAGAAAATCCAAATAGAACACCACCTCAGGAATATATAGCCGCCAAGGTGAATTTAAAAGCACCCCCCTCTATATTAGCAGGAAGGTCCGACCAAAGATTAGATTTTGATTAGATTATCCTGTTTCTCTGTTTCCGTTATGATAATATTTCTTTTTGCCATTTCTTCAATATATTCTTTTCCGGGAACAATCAGCTCTGGTGGATGGACGCCTTTTTTAGCTATCGTTCCATTGCCAATCATTTGAGCTACGACGGAAATGGTGTTTGCGGTTGCGCGTGCCATCGCTGTTACATTATTTGTACGGTCTTTAAATGTTGTCATTTCGTATTCGTAGGTTGTTTTCACCCCATTTTTCTCTCCTGAGGCGATGACGCGAAGTAATACCACATCATCTTTGTCCTTTAAATCCACAATCGGGGCAAGAACCTTTAACAAAACGTCTCTCGGCTTCACTTGCTGCCCTTTTATCTCCACTTCATAATCATTACGGGTAAGGTTAAGGTCAACAAGCAATTTGAATTTCTCGGCATGGCCTGGGAAGCGGATCGTTTTATACTCCAATTCATCTAAATAGGGGTATGAATAGGGCAATGTGGAGGTTCCACCCGAAGTATGAAATGCTTCCAGCGGACCAAATTTCTCAAAGTAGATTTTTTCTACCTCCGAAAGCGAAGGTACTTCTAGCTTTACTCCATTGCGAACGATCAATGAAGGGTCGGTATAATGATCAAATAATCCTTCCATTGAAAAAACATGATTATATTCAAGCGGGGGTTCTGGTCTTACAGGAATCCCGCCAACATACATCTTAATGGATTTAACATTATCAAGCTTGCTTGCACCATAGCCGGCCAAAATATTAATCATACCTGGGGCAACACCCAAATCAGGGATAATAGTCGAATGAGCTGAAATCGCCTCTTCTTTCAGCTCCAACACGCGATCCGTGATATGACCGATATGTCCACCAAGGTCAACAGAACTTACCCCTGTAGCTATAGCAGCTTTTGCAACTATTTCATTAAAGGTATAAAAAAGTGCATTAACCACGACATCATATTGGCGAATAAAATTTACCAGCTCGTCGTAGTGCCCGGCATCAACAGAAAACGCTTTTAATTTTGACGATTGAAGTTGGTTGCATACTTGTTGTGCACGCCCTAAATCAATATCTGCCAATCCAACTGCCTCTACTCCAACACTTTGCACTAAATCACGTGCTGCTTCTTTTCCCATTAATCCAGATCCTAATACAGCTACCTTCATATTAACACCTTCCTTTCAAAAATCCGGATGGAACCCCCACGCTGCGAATGCCCTTATATATAGTTTAATAGTTACTTAAATTATAAATTCATTAAATTTATAATAATATGTATGCTTTAACCGAAAATAAATGTAATTAACATCCAATTTCTATACTTTTTTACCAAATCAAAAAAATAATGAAGCTAAGCTTCCGGTATGTATTCATACCCAAACCAAATAACAAGCTGCTGTTCTCTTCGCTACAGCGGATATATTGTCCCGCTTAGCCTTATGCTCCCTCTAGAATCACCATCATAATAAACCAACCAGTAAACCATTGAATCCAGATCAGCATCGAGTTTTTCGAACGTAACCAAGGTAGCAGTATAAATAGAAAAAAGACAACCTCCACACTATTTGGTGTCAGTTGTCTTCCTTCAAAATTTTTCCCTGCAGGTTAGGATACAAGTTCCACATTTTCCTGTTTTATTCTCTCTTCTTCTTTTAACGCTTTTTTCGCCCAGTAAGTGGCAATCATAGGTCCGGAAATATTATGCCAGACGGAGAAAATAGCCCCTGGGACAGCTGTAATTGGAGAAAAATGAGCAGTAGCTAGCGCTGCAGCAAGACCGGAGTTCTGCATCCCGACCTCGATTGAGATTGCCTTTTGATCGGGGTAAGGGAATTTACACCATTTGGATATAAAGAACCCTAAAACCAATCCAATAAAGTTATGTAAAATAACAACACCGAGGATGGCCAAACCTGATTCCAAGATATTTTGTTTATTCCCCGCTACCACTGCTGATATAACACCGACAATCCCAATTACAGAAACGAGTGGCAAGATTTTCGCTCCTTCTTCTGCTTTATCCTTCAAAATCCATTTGAAGGCGATACCCAGTATAATAGGAAGGAGAACGATTTGCACTGTTGAGAGAAACATATCTTTACCTGATACAGGAAGCCACTGGCTCGCTAATAAATAAATAAGTGCTGGAGTTAGGATTGGTGATACTAAGGTGGCTACTGAAGAAACAGCAACGGACATGGCAACATTGGCCTTTGCCAGGTACGACATAACATTTGATGCGGTTCCCCCAGGACAGCAGCCTACCAAAATAACACCAACCGCAACTTCAGGAGGGAGGTTTAATCCTACAGCCAGGAGATAAGCAGTACCTGGCATAATGATGTATTGAGCAGCTACCCCGACGAATACAGCGAGAGGCTGCTTAAATACTGCCTTGAAATCTTCTAAAGATAACGTTAATCCCATCCCGAACATGATAATTCCCAACAATATTGAGATATGGGGGCCAATCCAGGTAAAACCGGATGGAAACAACATGGCCAAAGCTGTGAATAGTAAGACCCAATAAATAAACGTATTTCCAGCTGCAGTACTAATTCTTGCTAACGTGTTCATTTTAAACCACCTTTTAGTATTAATTATTTCATTATAATTTATTTTCAGAAAATATCAACAACAATTTTCGATAACAACCGCTAAACTTCTTTATCGGTCGACTCAAAAGTGTCGAAGTTTTTCGTTCAGAGAATTTTGCTGAATAAGGTGAGGAACATGGAGACCTTTTGTAATAATACTTTCGCTAAAAGTGATTTTAGTTTTTTTTACTATAAGAATAAATGACTCTCGGTTGTACAAACTCATACTTTGAGGGATAAAACGCCAACATCGCCGGCGGATGAGGAGTAAATGAAAAGACCGCAAAAAACTATGCGGTCTTTTTTCTCCAGATAACCTCCACTGGAACAATGGTTTAATGTTGTTCCGAAGCTGCTTGCTCATATCTAAGGTGTAAGAGGAGTATAGTCTACCCCTTTTGTATAGCGGTTAGCTGCATTCCATAGTAGGAATTCGTCAATTCCATTTTCATTTAAGGCGCGAATTTGGGCTTCCACTTCGGCTTTTCCGTATTTCTTATAGTTCCCTGCTCCAAGATAGCTTGCGGTGAAATCCTGGATCCAAGGCCTTGAGACCGGGCGGTTTTCCAATGCGCCCAGTACCTTATTTTCATGCTTGGCATACTCACTGATGATTTCGTACGGCTGCAGGTCAGGCTTTTCAATTCCGAAATAGCTTGTCCAGTGGCTCGGGTAAATCATGCTTGAAATGGCATCCACATTGGCAGATATCTTGGAAAAGTTCTGCCCAATTCCCGGAGCTTCCGGAAGAGTGGCCGAATAGCCGAAAATATCAACCGAGACATCTACATTGTAAGGCTCCAGTTCTTTCTTCGCATATGCGACAAAATCGGTTACAGCATCGACTCTTTTTTGGACATTATCTTTTTTCACTTTACTGTAATCTCCCTGGGAATACTTAAGCGAGCTATCCCTTGTTTCAAAACCTTCGGGGAAACGCACATAATCGAACTGGATGTCCTTGAAGCCCATTTTGGCTGCTTCTTTGGCAATTTCCACGTTATATTCCCATACTTCCTTCATAAACGGATTAACAAAGCTTTCGCCTCTCCCATTTTTCCAGACCTTACCGTTTTCGGTAAAACTAAGGTCCGGCCTCTGTGATGCAAGGTGGTTATCCTTAAAGACTACCACGCGGGCGATTGGGTAAATCTCTTTTTCTTCCAACGTTTTTAATAGTTTTTCAGGATCTTTTATGTATGGGCCGCCAATCTCTTCAAATGGTGAGCCTTTTTCGGGCTGATATTGCAGTAAACCAAAATCATCCTTTATATCGATGACCATGCTATTCAATTCCGTCGTTTCAACGAGCTTCAGAAGCTCATCGAACCTTGAAACGCTCACAGTTGGTCCGGTCACATATATTCCTTTTACACCATCTTCAGGATATTCAAAAGAAAATGGGGACTTAAAACGTTCAGGCATGGGCTTTTCAGCCAATCCACTTTCTGGTTTTTCGGGCAAGCTTGACGCGGTCGGTGGTGGCTGGCCAACACTTTTCCCCTGATTGCTGCATCCTATTAGCAGGAAAGAAACCAATAAGATGATAAGAGTTTTGTAGTTCATGTCTATTTCTCCTCTGGTAGGTCTTTTATTCTATTATAAAGATGAAACTCGAAGATTTGTTCGAATCTCATCGAAAAATGCAGAAATGTGTGTTCCCCCCTTTCCCATTGGGTATGAAGATATTAGAATAAGCATTATGGAGGAATCAGCATGAAATCATTTATTCCCATTTTATTTGCTGCTATCATGCTTGCCGCATGCGGTGGAGCCAAGCAAAGCAATGAATCCCAAGACACAGAACCTATACCCTCAGAGGAAACGACGGAAACGGAAAATGTAGAAAAACCTCAGGAAATAGAAGAGGCTGCTAAGGAAAACACGGAGGAAGCTGTCGAAGAAACCCAGCCAGTCTATAAACTGAATGAAGCCAATTGGGTAATCGAACGGCTGGATGGGTCAAAGGAAAAAAATGTCCTAATCACAATCGATGATGCACCTGACAAGCATTCGCTTGAAATGGCCGAGATTCTCAACAGGCTTGGCGTAAAAGCGATTTTTTTCGTGAATGGGCATTTTCTTGACACTCCCGAAGAAGAGGAAAGATTGAAAAAGATCCATGATATGGGCTTTGCCATTGGCAACCATACATATTCGCATCCAAACTTGACGCAAATATCAGAAGAGGAACAGAAGCAGGAAATCGTCAGCTTGAATAAACGGGTAAAAGAAATCACCGGTGTTTCGCCTGCCTTTTTTAGAGCACCTTTCGGCATGAATACGGATTATTCCAAAGAGATTGCCGCACAGGAAGGCATGATGCTGATGAACTGGACGTATGGCTATGACTGGGAGAAGAAATACCAGAACCCCGATTCTTTGTCTGAAATCATGGTCGGCAGCCCGTACCTCACCAACGGGGCAAACCTTTTAATGCATGATCGCGAGTGGACGAAAGACGCACTTGAGGATATCGTCAAAGGGCTGCAATCCAAAGGATATTCCATTGCCGATCCCGATTTGATTGAGGCCCCTAAAAGAGCAAATTAAAAAAAGAGTTAAAAATTCAACAGGCCTGGATGGGCCTGTTGAGTTTTTTAACCCTACTTTTTATGCATTCGCACATTTTACGAAATGGGGCTGCTAATTTTGTTTTATTTTTTTACTAAATTTGTTGATTTATTGACTAAAAAAATCCTTCAATTTTTCGAAGAAGCTATTCCGCTCATTTCTTGCCGTATTATAGGAGAGACCGAAATTATAAATATACTCATCCCCGCTCTTCGCACGATAAACATAGGACGGATCTTCCCTGAATCCTGGGATATCTCCTACTTCATTGTCGATTGCCTGTTGGTTGGCCGGCATCGTAAAAGGAAGTTTCCCAACAGGATTAAATCTGCCGCGGATAACATCAATTAATGCCTCTGGCTTCGTTCCAAAAGTAGCAATAAAAGATACAGCATTCGGCTCAACATTATTGAGCAGCCATGGGCTTCTCAAGTTGATAGCCGTGATCGTTGGAACCCTCTTTTGTATTTGATTGATTCTGTCAATTTGGCTGACTTCAGTTTCAGGCCCGATTAACAACTGAGGGAATCGTTTTAATAAGTCTTGCTTTGGCATAATCCAGATAAGAGCATGCGTTGCATTCTCCAGGTTGTCTGTTAACGTAATATTATTATCGTGTTTACGAATTGCTTCTCTAAGCCTTTGTGTTGCTGCTCCATTCGTTCCTGCTGGGAACATCTCCACAAAAAGCCTAACTCCCTGGATTTTTTCATCCGTTAATGGCAATAAATTATTGTCATTCCTCAATAAGACTACGGACTTGCGATGCGCCAAATCAGCACGTTCTTGTGAAGCAGGATCATTCGCCACTTCAAGAGCATTATTTGTGTCTACATAAGGATTTTCAAAAAGGCCCAGCTTCATCATCTCAGTCAACAAATAGGTTGCAGACCGGTTTACTCTATCCATACTTACCAATCCTTGGTTAACTGCGGAAATGATTGGAGTTGGATTTGCAACACCAGAGAAAATATTCGTGCCTGAGTTCAATGCTTTCGCAAACCTTTGTTCAACTGGCAAATCTAGAGCCCCCCACGCTTTGTCGATAACGGCACTCGTATCGGAGTTTACATAGCCAAGGAAACCAAGCTGGCCGCGGAGGTAGTCGGTAATAAAGCCTCTGTTCATTGCAAAGCCAACTTCATCAAACTGCTGTTCCGCACTAAACCGTGGCAAGCCCTGGTCCGCACTTTCATTACTTGGATACGCGTAATAAGGCATGATTGACGTCGCATCGGCCTCAATCGCTGCCCGGAAAGGTGGAATATGGTACCTCACCAGACTGCCTTCTGTCGGATAAATATTATATCGGCCTTCTTCAAAATGAGGATCCTTCCCCTCTTCACGCGCTCCTCCGCCTGGGAAATGCCTAACAGTGGTGGATACACTGTTTTCATTTAGGATATCACCCTGATACCCTTTAACAATTCTAAATATGATATCTGAAATAATCCTTGGATCTTCACCAAAAGTTTCATCAATCCTTGGCCATTCTGGATCGGTCGATACATCAGCCGAATACCCATATAGCTTACGGATACCTGAGGCCCTGAACTCTCTTCCTGAAATTCGTGCAAATTCCGAAATAAGATTCAAATCGCATGTAGCTGCTAGACCCAAGGGATCTGGCCAGTAAGAAAACTGTCCTGGAGCCTGTAAATCTGGAGCAGTCGAAGCATGATTTCTCGGATTGGAAATAATTACAGCCGGAATCCCTAACCTTGTCCTCTCAGCTGCTTCCTGAAGCTGGTTATTATAATTTGCAATCACATCTGCACTAGGGAATTCCCGAAATATAAAATAACGGGTGCTCTGATCGAGCATTTTATTTGGGAGGACCAGCTTCCCTTCCTGGAACTTGGGAAATTCTGGTATAAGCAGCAATCCCGATTTCTCCTCCAAAGTCATTTTAGAAATCAAGTCCCGCACCCGTTCCTCATCGGAAAGCTGCCAGTTTTCATAAGGGTCTAGCTGTCCATTCCCGTTTAAATCCTTAAAGGTTTTTCCATCAACCGTTAATTTCTGTTTAACTCTAGCATCAATTACAGGCGGCGCCGTTTGTTGTCTTTTTTCACCACTCACCTGGAGAACAAAAAAAGAAAACGTTAAAAAAACAACTAAAGAGGAAGAAATTATTTTCTTCAGAATTAAATCCACTAAAAACACTTCCTTATTGATAAATAGTATCCCACTATTTTTACTGTCTCTTTTTAGCAGATAATTCATCCCCCAAAAAATGAAAAAATGTGAGTTTGCTGTACTACCTATATCCCTGGATAAAGCGCATTAAAAAGAAGCAAGGAAAATATCCTTGCTTCAACCAAAATTTCTTAAAATTTGCTGCAAACTTTTTTCTAAATCATACTTTTGAAGACAACAACGACCTGATTATATAATTCACCGCGTCTTACAGGATACTGTACAACGTGCAGGTTCAAGTCAGCTCCACATGATGACGTCACCCATTTTGTCCTCATCGTTGCAGGCCGGCACATGGCCTTCTTTTCTTAATGGCTCCATGCTTCGGCCTTCCTTTAATTAAGTTCAGCCGTTAAAATAGCAGAATTAACGTTGGTTTTCATCCATTTAAAAAGGCCAAATCGGAAATGATTTGGCCTTTTCTTCGTTAGGTTACCGCCTTTTTCTTCGGTTCCGGAAGAACGATGGTATATCAAGCGAATCGTCTTGCTCCTGGGTATCCCGTTCGTAATCCGCAGGCTCTTCGTAGTCAGGCGTGTGGCGGTGATTGCCGGATTGGCTGTAGTTTCCCGATTGGCCAAAGCTGCCGGACTGGCTGTAGTTTTGGGCTTCGTTGTAATTCCCCGATTCTGCATAGGCAATGGGCTCTCGCTGTCTCGATTGAGCCTGGTATTGCCCACGCGAATTGGCATTCATGTCTCCAGAACGGCGCGATGTATTCGACGGCGGAGCTTCCTTTTCATCATGATCGAATCCGGTCGCAATCACGGTGACCATGATTTCTTTTTCCAGGTTTTCATTGATGACCGATCCAAAAATCATGTTAAGCTGTTCATCTGTTGCAGCTGCCACAATATCGGCCGCTTCCTGGACTTCAAACAAACTGAGGTTCATGCCGCCTGTGATGTTCATCAGCACTCCTTTCGCGCCATTGATGCTTGTTTCAAGAAGCGGAGAAGAGATGGCCCTCTTGGCAGCTTGAGCAGCACGGTTTTCGCCTGAAGCCATGCCGATGCCCATTAGCGCAGTTCCTTTGTTGGACATGATTGTCTTCACGTCAGCAAAGTCCAAGTTAATCAACCCTGGGACGGCGATCAAGTCGGAAATGCCTTGGACACCCTGTCTGAGGACATTGTCCGCCTCACGGAACGCTTCAATCATCGGCGTTTTCTTGTCGACGATTTGCAGCAATCGCTCGTTTGGAATGATGATTAAGGTATTAACAGCTTCCTTCATCCTTTCAATTCCGGCTGCTGCATTTTGTGCCCGCTTACGGCCTTCAAAAGTGAACGGACGAGTCACCACTCCAATTGTTAGTGCGCCAAGTTCGCGCGCGATGTTGGCAATCTCCGGCGCAGCTCCGGTACCGGTTCCGCCGCCCATTCCTGCAGTTACGAACACCATGTCGGCACCTTGTAGTGCCTCCCTGATCTGCTGCTTGCTTTCCTCGACAGCCTTTCTGCCGATCTCGGGATTTGCCCCCGCCCCCAAGCCCCTGGTCAGGGAACTGCCGATTTGCATTGTGACCTCCGCTTTTGACATGTTGAGAGCCTGCGCATCTGTATTCACAGCTATAAACTCCACTCCCTGCACACCGTCCTCAATCATTCGGTTCACGGCATTATTTCCGCCGCCGCCAACCCCAATTACTTTTATAGTGGCAAATTGATCGATATTGGTTTCAAATTCTAGCATATATAGTCCCCCTACTTAGCTTCAAATATTTCCCCCTATTTATCTCTATACATATATAATTCGCCACCGGCCTGGAAATTTTGTCTTTTCCTGCGATTTGTTAAGGAAATGTAATTTTACAGTAATAAAGTGTCATCTTTGTGGGGGTAAGGCAGAGTTGGGCTACTAGTACCATTTCGTTACTTCTTAAATATATATTTAACAGAAAAATACTAAAACAATAAAAGCCGGAATTCCCCTTAACGTCTGCAGCGTAGTTCTTATGACACGTTCTACAAAACGCAAAAAACCGCCTTGTGGGCAGCAAACTAATTAGGTGATTGCAAGAGAAGCAGGTCTATTTAAAGATACAAAACATTAATTCAGGGATGGTATGTATGAGAAGTCTGAACATCTTGAACTTCTATTTGAATGTCTCCTTTATTGTTGAAGAGTGGTTAGCTGTTTAGGCTGAAGGATATATTTATTAATTTGGATTGGTACTATAAAACTAGTATAAAAGGTAATTCCCCTGTTGGATAACAGGGGAGATTTGATTAAAAATTTCTAAACATTTGCCGCCTTGCAAAGGGTCTTTGTTTTTCCGGTTCTGACTCCTTTTTAGGTTGTTTATTTAATAGTTCCTCCAGCTTACTAATCGCATGGTCAAAATCATCGTTGCTAATTTCCTTCTTCGCTAATGAAGAACAAAGCAGGGCATAAGCTAGGGCTTTTGTATCTATTTGGACATTAACATTTACATCAACTTTGGAATTTCCACTATGTCCGACATTTGCATGGTTTTCATTTTTATCATTTGATTTAGAAATGATTTTTTGAACAAGCTCTTCGGAAATTTCTTGATTCTGTCTATCTCTATTCTCTGACATACTCTATCCCCACCAATTTTTAATCATCAAATGATTGGCTTTGATCCTGTTCTTGGTCTTGATCGACCTCCGCACGCGCACGGACCCTCGCTTCGGAATCAGAATCAACATTTATATCCAAACAAATTTTTGCATTCCCGCTTTTTCTTATTTTGGCGATATTCTTATTTCGATCTATGTTTTTTATTTCGTTGTCATTATCGATTTCAATGTCATTTTCAAATTCATTATCCACTTCTACATCAATATCGATATCTGTTCTGGAATCTGTGTTGCCTCGATTCCCTGAAAAATTGCCCCTATTCCCTTCTGCATAGTTATCATTCGACTCATTGAATCCTTTCCTTCGGTCTAGACCTGGAAACCAACCTTCCATTGATATGCCTCCTTTTTCGCTGTATCTTCTTCCCATTGACGGATACCAAACTTCTCCCATATAAAAATCCCTCCTTTCGCCCTTATTACTAATCAATGTATTCGTTCCTCAGGAAAAAGTATGGACAGCTGTATCATATCGGGAGATTTTTTTTATTATATTCAAGTTATTGCAAATTGGATTTTTGTACTAGGACAAATGTCTATCACTTTTAAAATATAATGAATACACTGTGATTAGAAAACCTAAGGAGGGAATAATATGGCAAGAAGGAACAACAATGGTTCTGACACTAGAACTGATGTGGATGTTGATGTGGAATTTGATAATCGTTTAGACAACAGAACTGATGTGGACAACGATAATCAGGTTAAGAATCGCGATTACAACACTAATGTCGCAAAAATTGAGGATAGCGGAAATGCTAAAATTGATTTGGACATTAGGGTGGATTCTGACTCAAAAGCGCGCGTCCGCTCACGTGCAAATGCTGACCAGGATCAAGAACAGGATCAAGATCAGGATATCGACATTTAATACCAATATATTAAGCCTGCCAGAAAACTGGCAGGCTTTTACATATTTTGTAAGGTGATAATATAATCCCCTCTGGATTAGTAAGGCGTTCCGTTTTGAGAGTTTGAATTTTTGGCTAGAAAGTAAGTAACTTCTCTAAATAATACGGCATTTGGCGTCTCCACCAAATCCAATCATGCGAAACATCTTCGCCCCACTCAACAAACGATGCTGGAATTTGTTTTTCTTTAAAGGCTTCTTTTAATGTAAAGTATGAAGGCAGCCCATCCTGTTCCCAATCACCCAGCCCGGTACAAATAATGATCTTTGCTGACCGATATCGATCAATAAACCAGCCGTCATTTTGATTCCATATATAATCACTCGGTGAATTTTGGTATACAAGCGGATCATTTCCGTAATCCCCAAAAAAGTACCGTGCATCGTAAATACCGCTAAGTGCAATGGTTGTTTGGAAAACATCCGGATGCCTCAAGAAAAAGTTCAAGGCATGATAAGCCCCCATGCTACACCCCGTTGTCATCATTGGATCAAACCAACCTGTTTTATGTTTAATAAATGGAATAGCTTCTGTTATCACATAACGGTCATATGCTTCATGAGCTAATGCACGGTCATGCGCTGGTTTTGAGTCGTGCAGCCAACTTTCGCTATCGATACTAGACAATGTAAAAAACTGAACTTTTCCGGATTCAATAAAGTCATGACACACATCAATCATTCCAAAATCATGATATTCAGTGTGCGTCCCTCCAGATGAAGGAAAAACGACGATTGGCATGCCACTGTGTCCATATCTGTTCAACAGCATTTCACGCCCTAATTCGCCACTCCAATGTCTTAAATGTTCTATATGCATAGGTGAATCTCCTATCCCTAATTATTTCGTTCATGTACAAAACGGATAATCTCATCGACTTCTTCCTGCGAATCTGCAATAATCGCATAAAATTGATTTCCTTGGAGCTTCGCAAACGCTTCTGGTATGCGCTGTGCAAACTTCACACGATCGCCAAATCGTTCATAAATAGCATTCGTACCATGTTTATACTCATACGCATCACGCTGTGTTACACCTACACAGAACTGGTTTTCAGCATCGGATTTCTTAAATTCACCGCCTGTCACTAAAGAAGCATACTGAGCAAATAAATCAATGGAGTACGCGAAATTGTACATATCCACCGTGTAGCCGCCAGCCAAGCGATTATTGTATTCAAGTGCAACATAATCCCCATCTTCCAATTGAAAAAACTCAATATGGAAAAAGCGTTCTTTCATGCCAAATGCTTTCACGATTGCCTTACCATACGTTTCAAGCCTTGGATCAATTTCTTTTTGAATCACATAAGCCATATCAAGTTGACCATTAACCAGCTCCAGAGTTGGTACATTATATGTAAAGCTTGTTTGGAAAACAATGTTCCCTTTCTGGTCCACTAAACCATCAAATGTACAAAGCACGCCTCCTTCGACAAATGGTTCCAAGAAGTACACTTGTGCTTCTCCCCATTCTTCTGCAAAATAATGTACAGCCTCTTCTGAATTCAATTTAAAGGTGGCAGCCGACCCTACTCCGTTATCAGGTTTAGCAATAACCGGCAGTCCTAATTCATCAATGGCTTTGAATAATCCCTCTTTCGTTTTTACGATTCTTCCTTCTACGACAGGCACTTCTGCTTTTTTAAACAACTTCTTCATTTCAGATTTATACTTAACTTTTTTCACGTCATCTGTTTTATTGCCGTACACGTTAAATTGCTCCCGAAGCTGCGCATCAAGTTCCAGCCAGTGCTCATTATTGGATTCAATCCGGTCAATTGGACCATGTTTATAAAATAAAAATGCAACAGCACGTTTCACTTCGTCTACATCTTCTAAATTATTTACACGATAATATTCAGTTAAAGAGTTTTGTAATTCGGAACCTAATTGGTTATATGGCTCTTCGCCAATTCCTAAAACATTGACACCTGCTTTTTTTAAACGATGAGCGAATGGCTGGAAATTAGCTGGATAATATGGCGATATCAAAATATAATTCATAAAAAAGGCTCCTTTCTTAGAATCAAAGAATCATAGTTTTTACAAATGATACAATCATTTGAATTTTAAATCAATTAAATTCAAAAATATTCAAAAAAAGAGTGAGAGTTTCCTCCCACTTTCAATTAAATATAATTATTTAGTTGATTCAAGACCACTTCTCACTTAAGAAACGCAAACATTCTGGTAAGTGTTTTGCCCAAGCTTTTTCATTATGTTCCTCATCCGCAAAAATATTTAAACGAATGCTATCAATTGGAACAGAGCCTTTTAGTAGTTGTTTATAATACTTAAGCGAGCAATCGATATAAGCCTGCTTCATATTGCCATACATCAATTGCCGGTCTGCATCATCGCCTTCCTGGGTCCCAACTTGAATGTACACGCGTTGTTCAGGATCCAACACACGCCCAGCAATATAGCTGTCAAAGGCTTTATTAGTAATCCAATTGGCTAAAGAAAAAATACCTAATCCACCAATTTGATCTTTATATTCAATACCCATAAAAGCCGAAATATTTCCTCCAAGTGAACTGCCAATCATCGCTGTATGATATTTATCTGATTTTGTTCGGTAATGCCCATCTATAAACGGTTTCACGACTGTCATGACAAACTCAGCAAAGTCCGCGCCTCTTCCGCCTAGCTCGAAATCTTCAGGAAGTGGGCTTTCAGTAATTTTCCAAGGCGTATATTCATTAATTCGCTCTTGATCACCATGATCAATCCCAACAACAATCATTCTCGGCAAATCGGGATTTTGTTTAATTGCCGGGATCACTTTCCATGAAAACCCGCTATAAGATTCACTACTGTAGAAAACGTTTTGTCCATCATGCATATAGACGACCGGATAACTTTCAGACTCATCTTTATCATAGTTTTTCGGCAATAAAACCCGCACGCGACGTTCTTCATTTTTATAAGGCATATATAATTCATGTGTTTCTAGTTTTAAATAAAAATAGGATTCGTTCAATTTACCACTCCTCACTCCCTGATATTACATTAAATATACTAATCTATTTCTCATTAAACCCCTATTATTTTTGTTTATTTCAACATTTCCAGTGCTACTAATCTCCCCTTAGAACAAAAAGGCTGTAGTGAAAACAGGCAAGAATTTCATTCAATTTAAAAAAACAAGGACTTCCATTATACCCCATACTGAGTTAATAAGGCTTTTGTAGGTGGAAACTCTACGCTAGGAGTTGTATAATCTCATGGTAGTGTTCAACAAAAAACATCAGAGGTGATAGGCATTGAACTTTTATTCAGAAAATGAGCATCCAGAAAAAGTCGATGGCCAAAAATATAGAGAACAAGTACGGACTGAGGAACCCCAGGCAGAATGGGAGACGGACCAGAGCGGACTTAATATACGGGAAACAAGGGAAAGCAGAGCTAGCCGCTTAAGGATGGAGAAGCGAAACAAATCGGCTGGTTCAGAGGCCAAAGTGGGGGTCACTCCGCCAAGCAGGACGGACTCCAAGCGCATCTCCAAATTTAGACCTTCCCTTAAGAAAGTAAAAGTGAAACTGCCCAGAGTGAACGTCAATCTTGCATTAAAAATCGGAGCCGTCCTAGCGGTACTCATCAACGTTAGATACGTTATGGGTCTGATGGAGGACCCGATAGGCATCTTTACATTCAATGATTTGGTGATTAAGCTGGCGATATCAGTTGGTATCAACTTTGCAGCAGTCTGGATTCTGTTTGCTAAACAGTCCCGGATTAAGTATTTTCTTTCATTGTTTGCAGTGTTAGCATCGTTTCTGCATTACTTTTATGGCAATTATACCAATCAAACTTTATTAGAGAGAAGCAACCTGATCCCTTCGGTGCTTGTAATCCTATCCGTTCTGATGGTGGTCAATTCCAGGTCCAATTATTACCTGAAAAGCATCCTGTTATTAATCATCGCCACAGCCGGAATCTATGTCAGCAGCAATCAATTTGCAATTGAGTGGGTGCTGATAGGCAGTGCAGGACTGGTAATGTTTTTCAGAGTTTCCAAAACCAAAAGGAATGACAAATCCACTAAAAAGGAAAGCAGGATAGGAAGGAACCAGCGGCAGTCAGCTTAGTTTGGCAAGAATACCACAGTACGCAAATAAGGCCACCCATATAGTCAGGGTGGCCATTTTTATTAGTGAAATGAAAATAGCTCGGCTAAAAGATAAAATGTCCAAGTTATTGGAATTGCGCTTCAAATGTGTATTGGCTTGACTTGTGGGAATCGAACCCACCTGACCTGGCACGCAGGCGTCATGACGGTTTTAAAGTTTGCTGGCATCTGTTTTTCTGGTACCTTCATGTACTCAGAAGTACTGATAAATCAAGGGTTTTTTCTATCTAATGATTCCCTGTAATTTCTAATTTTAAAAATCTGGGCACCAAACATGGCACCAAATGCACCTATATTATAAATGAATGTACAGTTTCCTTTTTACGGACAGTTTCTATAGTTTATCTACAACTGCCTATAAATGGTGTTTGGACCACTGTTGGTCATGCTGGTTTCAAAACCCATGGAACGAAAACAGTTACTTTTACAAGGGAATATAATAACTCTTATTTGTACCAGATCACACCTTATCGGTTTGTTTTAAAAAATGATATTAATAGTTATTATACAAACATGCATACTACACTTTATAACGTTTCTTATTCTGCGTATTAAAAAGATTAAGGCTCTTCTCCTTCTGAGAAGGGCTTTTTAATTTATTTTGTTTATGGTCATTTGCTCCGATGTCCCCTTCAAGACCTTCTGCGGTATTAGTACTGCAACACTATGCTTATTTTGTTCTGACAAAAATACTATTTTTTAATTTAGAGATATTTGTACAAACATACCTCGTCCTCCCTACATAAGATATTTCAACCTAGTGACAAAGGGAGGGATAAACTATGTGTGGATGCAATAAAAAGAAAAAGAAAAAGAAAAAAATCAAATTAGTTTGCTGGTGCAAAAAAGTTAAGAAAAAATGTAAGAAAACCAAACTAATTTGCAAATGTAAAAAGGTTAAACACAAGAAAAAGCATAAACACTAAATTCTATCTCACGGTTGATAAAACTTCGTAACTGCCTTAGAAATGGCAGTTTCTTTTTTTACTTATAATGTCATCCTGCATACATGCCATGATTTGATACCAGGATACCTGATTGGGGCCTATATCATGAAAACTATAGAACTGCCAGAAGTATTGGAAGTAAAGGATATACAATCATTCTTGGGAATAGGACGAAGCCAAGCTTATACGTTGGTCAAATCGGATGCGTTTCATTATGTAACAGTAGAATAACGTATCCTGGTTCCAAAAAAATCTTTCCTAGTATGGTTTGAGGGTAACATACCACTTCTACTAGTAACTTTCATAAATAAATAATCACAGGACACCAGGTAAATTTATTACATTTGGAAAAATTTACCTAATTATTTTCTATAGGTGCATATGCTTGGTGTCCAGCTCTCTTAAGGAGGGATAATTGCACATGGCTGGATATCCAAAAAAGATAAGAATGGAACATATTATTTTGTTCTAGAGAACGGTAGAGACACGAATGGCAAACGGTCAAGAATAAAAAGGCGTGGCTTTAAGAAAATAAGCGAGGCCAAAGCAGCAATGGCGGAACTTACTTTGGATTACAAAAGGGTACCTTTTTCAAGGAAAACAAGATGTCATTAGGAGCGTATCTTGAGTATTGGCTAGAGAATTATGCTAAAACAAATCTCAAACCTAAAACCTTTGCTGAATACAAGAAAATTATTAATACTCATCTCTCCCCTTCTCTAGGAAACATCTCACTAAACGAATTAAAAACCGTTCAACTTGCAAAATTATTACAAAGAAAAGTTAAATACCTTATCGGCTCAAACAGTGACACACCATCATCGTATTCTTTCCAAGGCCCTGAATGACGCTATGGATTAGGAGTTTATTAACAAAAACGCAACCAAAGGAGCCAAACCTCCAAAACCGGTAAAACGAGAAATAAAAACATTAAGCGTCGAGCAGCTCAACCTTTTGTTAAAGATCGCAAAGGAGAGAACACCGGTATATTTCCCAGTTATATATGCGGCAGCTCATACAGGAATGAGAAAAAGCGAGTTAATTGGCCTCTCTTGGGTGAACGTAGATTTCACGGCTGGTAAGTTTTATATTCGCCAAACCATAACTGAAGCCAATGGAAAGTACTTCTTTAATGAAATACCCAAGGGTGAAAAGCCTAGAGGGATAAGGTTAACCAACAAGTTGATATTTCTACTCGAAAAACTAAAGGAACAAAACGATCGCCGAAAGGTAATCCTTGGCGAATCCTTTAATCCACGAAACTTAGTTTTTTGTAATTCAAAAGGCAGTATCTTGACTCCCGCTGAAATATCAAGAGCATTAAAAAGGTGTTTAAAAGCGGCTAACCTCCCCGATATCCGGTTTCATGATCTCAGGCATCCCATGCTACCATTTTGTTAAAAGAGAATGTCCACCCGAAAGTTGTAAGTGCACGTTTGGGACATTCGAAGATTTCTATAACGATGGATACCTATTCACATCTGACAGATTCAATTGAAGGAATCGCTGTTGACCATTTAAATGGGTTGCTTGAGTAGATATATGGCACCAAAACACAAATGGCACCATTTAGGGCACCACACAACAAAAAAAGACCGAGTGCACTCGGTCTCCTGCTTTATGTATGAAGGTAAAAAGCCTTGATATAACTGGGTTGGCGGGACTGTGTGGGAATCGAACCCACCTGACCTGGCACGCAGGTCACAAGCGGTTTTGAAGACCGTGGAGGACACCAGTACCCCATTCAGCCCCGTGTTAATATGATGGCAAAATTTATTATAGCAAAAAACTACTATTGTCGCTATAGAAATGATTGAATGCCACACTCTTGTCATAAATTGCGGAATCGATTTATAATGGTGATAGTGATTACTTGAACGCAGGTGAATGAAATGCTAGATATTTTAAAAGAATTAATGATTGTGATATGGGTCTTTTTATTATTCGGGTTAATGGCTATTGGCGGCTTTTTCATGTTCCGTAAATTCCTTAAGAAGCTTCCTAAAGAAGATGGCAAATCGATCATGGATTGGGAAGAGTATTATGTCAATCAGTCACGCCATCTATGGCCGGATGACCAAAAGACGTTTCTTGAAGAACTTGTCACACCTGTTCCTGAGCTGTTCCGTGATGTAGCAAGGCATAAGATTGCCGGAAAAATTGGCGAACTTGCCTTAAAAGAAAAAGTAAACAAGATTGACCAGGACCTCGTCATAAAAGGATATATCATGGCGACCCCAAAGCGAGACCACAAATTTTTGAAAAAGACGTTACATGAAAAACAAATTGACCTGACTCCATACCAGCACTTATTTTAGCCGCCGACTAAGCGGCTTTTTTCATTTTACCCGGCAGAACGTTTTATAGATTAATGCAGCATTTCAAACCACCAATTTATCTAATAAAACTACTTTTATAGATTAATAACCCCTATAGAAACGGCGATTAATCAAAATAAACCTATTATTTTGGATTAATCGACCCTACATCGCCATTAATTAATCCAATAAACGCTAGTTGGATTTCCTCTCCCTCCCCCTTCAACTCTCCACCATCAATATAGCAAAAACAGCCGACCCACTCAGGCCGGCTGTTTTGTACGAGAGATTTCGTTCTGCAGTTTTTTAAATTCGCGGTACATGGCTATTCGCCACGGTAGGATCATTGAGAATGCCAGAAGGAAGAACATCCCGGATAATTCCCCGAAGTCGATCGTCGCACTCAGTACTAACTTCATGATTAGCCGGACGATAAGCAGGCCAATTAGGATAAAGAAAAATGCTTTCGAGCGTTTTACATATATTTGTTCATCCTTTACCTCAAATGAAGAAGTTTTTATCAACAAAATTGAAAATAACATCCCGATGACAACTGCTTCGACGATCTCTAGTCCTGTGAGACGGAATTCCGGCACGATATACATCAGTGCTCCCGTGCTCATACCAATTGGAGGAATGATGATTTTTAGGGCTGTGGCAGGTTTTTTCGCTGCCTTCATCCTGACAAACATAGCCATTGTAGCCATGCCTAATGCGACAACTGTTGATGCAAGGGCAAGATTCATGCGTCTCATCCCAATCTAGTAAGTAGGTTAACAAGCTAATTATAGTATAAATCGACAACTCTGGCACGTCATTTTACTGAAATTCTAAAAGCCTGTGAAGCCGCCAAACATTGGCTGCAAAACTTGAATGATGACAGTCAGCCAGTCAAAGAACAGTATGATACCCATAGCAATCATGATGGAACCACCGACTTTCATGATTTTAATTGAATTGCGCTTAATCCAAGCCATCCGGCCAATGAAGAAGGACAGAATGAAGAACGGAATAGCGAATCCAAGTACGTACGCAATCATAAGCGGCATACTTGCGCTAGGGTCGGTTGCTGCAAGCGATAGTACTGCGCCAAGGATCGGTCCGGTACATGGTGTCCAGCCTGCCGCGAACGCCATCCCAATCAAAACAGAGCCAGCAAAGCCAGCAGGACGGTTTTTGAATTGGTACTTGCGGTCCTTCATCAGGAATTCAGGCTTGAAGAAACCGATTATCATCAACCCGAAAATGACCATGAATATGGCGCCGATTTGGCGAATCAAATCCTGGTTCTGGTACAGGAACGAGCCAATGTAGGATGTCATAAAGCCCATCATGATAAAGATTGAAGAGAAACCTATTAAGAAAAAAATCGTATGCAGAATGCTTCGCCTTTGCATCATGCCATTATCACTTTTCAAGTCACTAACAGACATTCCAGTTATATAAGAAAGGAATGCGGGATAAAGCGGCAGGCAGCAAGGTGATATAAAACTCAGAAACCCGGCACCCAATGCGAGGAACAAATTAACTTCAGTACCCATAATTAAACCTCTCCCAAACGATACTATCTAGCTGTATCCATTCTAACAAAAAGTTAGCGTAAACGTTAGGAAACTGCATGAAAGTTTTGTGTCATCACCGCAAGTTTGATAAGATAGTCACAGTGAATAGGTTTTGTAAATTTTTTTACATAAACTTTTGTATTTTTTACCAATATAGGGTATACTTAGTCAAGTATAATACTTATTTCAGTAAAATTATACTCGTCTGCTATCTAACCTTAACCAAGAAAGGAATTACAGCCGTGTTGAAACAGGACTTGCTTTCCCTAATTGAACAAAAGCGGATTGAGTTGTATCAGGTTGCTGCAGCGAACGGCTTAAGCTCCTCTATTGCAATTCGGTATAGCCAGGAACTCGACCATTTGCTTAACCAATATAATGATACATATATTCTGAAACTGCCAACTGAATCAACAAAAACAGCCACGCTATCTCTATAAGCGCGGCTGTTTTATTTTTTAAAATAATTTATACTAATTGACTGCATCCTGATATCGTTCAACTAATCCATTTTGCAGCAGATACATTTTGTGATAAAGACCCTTTATCGCAAGAAGCTCTTGATGGTTTCCGCGTTCAACGATTTCTCCTTTATGGAGCACCAGTATTTGGTCCGCATCTTGAATCGTCGAGAGCCTGTGGGCAATCGCAATGGTTGTTCGGCCTTTCCTCATTTTGTTCAATGCTGTCTGGATCGCTTCCTCTGTTTCGGTATCTATATTCGCAGTCGCTTCGTCCAGGACAAGAATTTTAGGATCAGTCGCGATCGTTCTCGCAAAAGCGATTAACTGACGCTGGCCGCTTGAAAAGGCCGCCCCCCGTTCAACGACCTTATGATCATACTTGTCATCCAACTTTTCAATAAATAAATGCGCCTGAACAAATCTTGCAGCTTCCACTATCTTCTTATCAGGCATTTCTTTGTCATGGAGACGAATATTATCCGCAACCGTCCCATAGAACAAGAACGGATCCTGAAGGACGAGTCCCATTCTCTTCCTCAATTCATCCTTTGAAAAATTTTTCGAGGACACGCCATCAATGAGGATTTCTCCACGGTCAAATTCATAGAACCGCATAAGCAGATTAATAATGGAGCTCTTTCCGCTCCCTGTGTGTCCGACAAGGGCGACTGTCTCGCCTGGATTTGCGGTAAAAGAAATATTTTTAAGAACATCTGTCTTGCCATCATACGAAAAGCTGACATTTTTAATCTCAATTTTTCCATCCTTAACTTTAAGGTCTTCATCTTCCTTCTGTGTAGGGGCAAGTTCCTCTTCATCAAGCAAGCGGAATACCCTTGACCCTGCTACAATTGCTTGTTGATAAAGAGACAGCCTCATCATCATCTGGTTGACTGGCTCAAAGAATCGATCAAGATAATTCACAAATGCATATAGTACCCCGATTTCAACGGATACTTCGAGTGACGCAACGCCAAAATAACTTAGGACCAAAATCAGGGCCAGGATATAAATCATATCAATTGCTGGCCGCAGTAAAAGTGCATCCAGCTTAATGTTTTTCATTCCGGCCATATAATGGCGCTCGTTTATATCACCAAATTCCTTGCGAAGCCGTTTTTCCTGCCTGAACACCTGGATAATCGGCATACCCTGAAGTGATTCACTCAGCTTTGCATTGAGCTGGCTAAGCCTCTCCCTCATATCGAGATAGTAGCGGGAGCTGTACTTCCTATACAGTATTATGACAGCAAAAATAACCGGAAGCAGGACTAAACAGAATAAAGCCAGCTTCACATCAAGCATGAACATCGCAATGAAAATACCGAACAAAAGGAAGCCGCTTTGAATAAACGTAGCAATTACGGTTACGAACATGTCCTTAATGGCTTCTGTGTCATTGGTTACCCTCGAGACAATGCTCCCTGCCGGTGTTTTATCAAAATAGCGCATCCCAAGTGCCTGCACCTTTGAGAAAACATCAATCCTCAGCTGCTGGATAATCTTCAGGGCAATTTCCTGGAATTTAACTAGCTGGAAATACAACAGAAATGCCTTAGCCACCTGTGTTCCCATGTAAATGATCCCTAGGGTCAATAACGGACGAAATTCAATATTGTTTGGAAGCAAATAATCATCAATAAATATTTTTACCAGGTACGGCCCTGCAATGTCTCCGATTGTCGTCAAAAGAAGTAGCGCAAATGCGATGGCGATTGCCTTTTTATGCGGTTTTGTATAGGACAGAAGCCGGTATAAAACCTTTCTCTGTTCCTTGTCTGTCAGGTTTGTATTCAACTTATTGCCCCCCATGTTCAACAAGCTCTTCAAGCTGCTGGCGCAAGTACATTTCGCGGTACCAGCCGTCATTTTCCATCAACTGCTCATGTGTTCCACGCTCTGTAATCCTGCCTTCTTCAATGACGAGGATGAGGTTTGCATGCTGGATGGCACTCAGGCGATGGGATGTAATAATGGTTGTCTTCCCTTCCCTCTCCTGCTTCAGAGCTCCAAGAATGGCTTCTTCTGTCTTGGCATCAACTGCTGATAAGGAATCATCAAGGATTAAAACTTCAGGATTCAGGATAAGCGCACGAGCAATCGAAATCCGCTGTTTTTGCCCCCCGGATAGCGAAACACCACGTTCTCCAACCACTGTTTCATATCCATTTGTAAAACCGAGAATATCTTCATGGATATTGGCAAGCTTGGCTGCAGCGATAATTTCATCTCTTGATGCATCAGGCCTTGCAAAGGCAATGTTTTCTGCAACGGTTGCCGAAAACAAGAAATGGTCCTGAGGCACATATCCAATCGCCTCTCTTAGTTGCTCAAGGCGATAGCTTTCAATATTTGCTCCTCCAAAACGGATTTCTCCAGATATATTGGTGTATTCCCGAATCAGAAGCTTGAGCAGTGTAGTTTTTCCGGCACCTGTCTTCCCGACAATCCCGAGTGTCTCCCCTTTTCCTGTTGAAAAGTAAATATCTTTTAGCAGCGGGCTTTCCTCGCCTGGAAATGCAAACTCTTTAATGCAATATTCGATGTCTCCAGCAGGAGTATGTGCAATTGCCTCCGGAGTATCCCGGATATCTTGGGGCTGTCTTAAAAGTGAAGCTACCCTGTCATAGGAAGCGCGGCCCCGTTCAACAATATTGAAGAGCCATCCAAATGCCAGCATTGGCCAAATTAAAAGTCCTAAATATGTAGTAAAAGAAATAAGTTCACCTATCGTCATGGTTCCGTTTAAAACATCGCGCGCCCCGAAGCCGATAGAGAGGAAAAAGGAAATGGCAACAATGATTGAAATAGTCGGATCGTAAAGAGCATCTATTTTTGCTACGGTTATGTTCTTTTCAACAACATCCTCGGACTGCTTGGTAAAATCCTCGATGTCCTCTTGTTCCTGCCCAAATGTCTTGATTACCTTGATGCCTGATATACTTTCCTGGGTTTTATCATTTAACGAAGAGAAGGCTTCCTGTGCTTTATGAAACGAACGGTGAAGCATTGTTCCAAACCAGCTTGTCAGCCAGGCCATTAAAGGCATTGGGATAAGTGCAATTAGAGTCAGCTTCCAGCTAATCGTGAAGGCCATGGCCAGGATAACAAACCCGCCTGTCGCAAGGGAGTCTACCAGTGTCAATACGCCAACCCCCGCTGTCTGCTGGATTGCCTGAAGATCGTTTGTTGCGTGAGCCATTAAGTCCCCGATCCGTCTATTTTGATAAAAACCTGGAGACATTTTTGTAAAGTGTTCAAACAATTGATCCCGGAGCTTCCTCGTCAATTTCACAGCTGAACCGAAAATCATGATTCTCCAGAAATATCTCATAACATACATCGCTAAACCCGCACTGAGCAAAATGGCAACCCATTTACCCATGCCTGCTTTAGTGATGGTTCCGTCTTTGACGCTATCAGCAACAATCCCAATTACCTTTGGTGGAATGAGCTGGAGAAAGGCGACGAACATCAAAACCAGGATACCTGATACATACGCTTTCCGTTCCTCCCAGAAGAACCATTTTAACTCTGCAAATATTCTCATGACTTCCCCCTAATCTCTATTTTTAAATCATCTAAAAGAGCCCCCACAAGAAACCTATTTTAACAAATTTTTTAAAAATAAGGAAGATTGTAACAACATATTTATTCAAATAGAAAAGCACCCTCTATCCGAGGATGCCTTGTCCAACTTATTTAGTTTGCTGCTTGTTCATTGCAGCCATCATTTGATTGATTTTCTTTTGAGAGGGCTTCATGCCCATTTGCATCATCATAACTTTTAACATTTGTTCATTAATAGGCGGATTTTTCTTCAAATAATCCATCATGTACCTGCGTGTTATAAAAAATCCGATTACAATGCCGACAATTAGCGCCAACACTGCAATGGTTATCACCCAGCCTGTAGCCATCGTATTTCCTCCTCCATGTTGTCCTTCAAAAATGTAAATTACCAAGCGTAATTATACACCAATTCGCCTGCATTAGACAAATTTTCTTTCCTTAATTGGCCTAAGCCAGCCATATTTTGTGTTATCGAGATCAATGGCAAGGAAAGAGGCTTCGCATTTACGGAGAACTTCAAAGAATGCCGTTTCCGCTTCATAACCGCCATCCGCGGTAATAAGAATATGCTGCTCAAATACAGCAAGTGTTGCTGAACTATTTTTTCCGTTTGCTTCTATTTTATATAATCCATTTTGGACTGAGAATCCTTTGGTTTTTTCCAGCTGTCTGTGTAAAAGCTGATGGATTCTCAAAACGGGCATGGGCTTGGTTATAAAATTGATCTGCAAATCTGTGACCTTCTTTAATTCTCCTTCAGCCTGCCTATTTTCCCTAAACAAATGAAAAAATATGCGCTCTCTTCCGAAGTAATGTGAAGCAAACTCGTCTTCTATTAAATAGAGTTGATATTTTCTCATCTTCATTCTCTCCCCGTTAATGGACTTTAGGAAAGGCAGACATCACTAAATGTGAGAACAGGAAATTAACCTGATGTAAAGGACATGATGGGAAGGTCGTTGAAAAAAGTATTAGAAAGCAATCAATTCGGATAATTCAAAATTTACCTTATCCTTAATTATACTATTCTATCAATGGACTGTCACGATATTTGCGGTTATTTCAAAGATAAAACCATTTTTATATAATTTTTTGAGAGTTTTACATACAATCATAAAATTCCACCTAACTCTTTAGCCAAAACTCCACCTTTTGCTCATGCGGGTATACGCCTGTTACCATAGGATATTATAATTCAGCAAATAGGAGGAATCATTGTGAAAAATCATAATGGAAGCGACTTGTCAGGCGATATTATGAAGTTGATTGTTTCAAAAACACTTAATAAATATGGAGTAAACAAAAAATCATTATCACCTGAAGACAGGGAAAGGGTGAGGGATTTGGTTCACCGATTGAAGGAGCAGACCGATGCATTTTTAAGTCAGCATAATCGGGCAGGTTCAGGATCGGATGGAAAAGGTTCACATCTTACTCCAGATATTGAGGAAAAGCACCATAAGCATAAATACGATAATGATGTAAATCTAGTTTGGAAACCCGGATTTTCTAGGAAACATAAAAAAATAGACTAATGACCTCGATAATTTGTCCATACCTTCTTACTTTCCCCTGAATAGTCTAGTAGGGAAAACAAAGATAGGAGGAATAACATTGAGCCGAAGAAGAAGCCATTCAAGCTGCAACTCTTGGTCAGCTTTAAGCGGGGAAGACCATCCGCTATCAGGATCTGGAAGGATTAATAAAACGCAGGAAGCACGCCAGCGCAGCGTTGCTACCCAATGCTCTGACGAAGTGATCGTAGTTAGGAATTCTGTTGATTGTACAGTTACTTCGACTGATACGAAGGCTGCCGTTTCTCTGCAGGTTGCACTGCAGGCTGCCATTAATGCAGTCATTCGCTTGTCCATTGCAGATGGCGCATTAGCCGAAAGAGTCTCCCAGGAACTTCTGGAATCTTCCAGGATCCATCAAACAACCAGGCAGCGTACGATTGTCGAAAACTGCCGTGGTGTAACCGTTACAACCACCGACACACAAATCGCTGTAAACATTCAAGTCCTGATTCAACTGTTAATTGCGTTAATCGTAGAATTGGATATCCTGTAATCCCATAAGGAAAGAGGCCGGAAAACTTATTCCGGCCTCTCCTTCTTATGTCTATTAGTTGTTCAACAGTTCTTTCACCTTAGACACAACATTGCTTGTACTAAAGCCGTACTCTTCCATGATTTTTTCACCAGGGGCAGATGCACCAAATGTATCGATGGCTAGGACTTCCCCTTCATCACCTGTATAGCGGTGCCATCCAAGGGAAGCACCCATTTCTATACCAAGACGTTTTTTGACAGCTTTAGGAATGACTGATTCTTTATATTCCTTTGATTGCTGTTCAAAGCGATCCCAGGAAGGCATGCTCACTACAGACACTTCAATCCCTTCCTTGGCAAGCTCTGCCTGAGCCTTGACTGCTAGGCCAACCTCAGAACCGGATGCTAATAGAAGTGCATCAGGCGTATCTTTTTGAGCTGGGGAGATAACATAAGCTCCCTTTGATACACCTTCATACGCATTTTTATCCGTGCCTTTGATTGTCGGCAGGTTTTGCCTGGTCAGCACAAGCGCTGTAGGCTTATCCCTTGATTCTATCGCCAGTTTCCAAGCCGCAGCTGTTTCGTTGCCGTCTGCAGGACGGATGATGCCCAGATTCGGCATAGCCCTTAAAGCCGCCAACTGCTCAACAGGCTCATGTGTAGGGCCATCTTCCCCTACAGCGATACTGTCATGCGTAAATACATAAGTGACTGGCAAGCCCATTAGAGCCGCAAGCCTGATAGCAGGACGAAGGTAATCAGAGAAAACGAAGAAGGTCCCTGCAAATACTTTTAATCCACCATGCAGAGCCATACCATTCAGGGCAGCTCCCATTGCAAATTCGCGGACACCGAACCAAATATTCCTACCTTCATAGGAATGAGGCATAAAGTCACTGGAATTTTTAATAAGTGTTTTGTTTGAGCCAGCAAGGTCAGCAGAACCTCCAAAGAAGATAGGCAGGTTTTTAGCAATAGCATTCAAAGCCTCACCTGAAGAAGCCCGGCTTGCAAGGCTCTTGTCTTCTTCATATACAGGAAGGTCCTTATCCCAGCCTTCAGGAAGTTCACCGCTTAGAGCTTGCTCAAGCTGTGTTCCCAATTCTGGGTATTCCTTCTTATATTGATCAAAAAGATCATTCCATTCCTTCTCTTTCTTCTCGCCATGCTCTGCAATCATTTTGCGGAAATGGTCGTATACTTCTTCAGGAACGTGGAAGTCTTGATCAAATGTCCATTTATATGCTTCTTTTGTGAGCTTAAGCTCGTCCATTCCAAGCGGAGCCCCGTGTACGTCAGATTTCCCGGCAAGGTTTGGTGAACCATAGCCAATGACTGTTTTCACTTCAATCATAGTAGGCTGGTCTACGTTATTCCTTGCTTCTTCAAGCGCACGCGCTACCTCATGAAGGTCGTTTCCATCCTCCACTCGGATATATTGCCATCCATAAGCAAGGAATCTTTCCTTTACGCTTTCAGAGAACGACTGATGAAGATCTCCATCTAGAGAGATATCATTTGAATCATAAAGAACAATCAGTCGCCCGAGCTTAAGATGGCCAGCCAGCGATGCAGCTTCTGCGGAAACGCCTTCCATCAGGTCGCCATCACCACAAATGCTGTATGTATAGTGGTTAACGAGTTCAAAATTGTCTTTATTGTAAACCGCGGCAACATGGCGTTCAGCCATCGCCATACCAACTGCCATTGCAATACCCTGGCCTAATGGCCCTGTAGTCGCTTCAACACCCTCTGTATGGCCATACTCAGGATGCCCTGGTGTTTTGGAGCCCCACTGGCGGAAGTTTTTTATGTCATCCATTGTAACGTTATATCCAGATAAATGAAGAAGGCTGTACAACAGCATCGAACCATGTCCCGCTGATAAAACAAAACGGTCCCTGTTGAACCAATTTGGGTTCTTTGGATTATGGTTCATATAACGGGTCCATAGCGTATACGCCATTGGCGCTGCACCCATCGGCATTCCCGGATGCCCGGAATTAGCTTTTTCAATTGCATCGATCGACAATGTTCTGATCGAGGTTACGGACAAAGCATCAATTTGATCAAACATGAAATACATCCTTTCACTATTCAGTTTCGTACCACTTTATTATTATAGCCTACTGCCTGTAAGACAACAAATTACTTCCCCTGCCAGTATCTAAAGTTCCCTTTTATGACAAAAAAGAAACGTAAACATCTTATTTCAGGCAGTTTCAAAACAGGAAAGACGCCATTAATGCAGATGGCGCCCTTTCTTTCTGTTTTTGATTTTCTGTGGTGTTACATCATTCCCAATCGGGTCGATGAAAGTCGTATTGGTTAATGTGTCAAGCATGGAAGAACGGAAAACCTGAAGATATTCCTTTCTTAACATGGACTGTTCTTTCGCCTCATCCTCAGTTAAGCCATCTGCTTTTGCCTTCCTGGCTAATTCATTGATGCGGTTCATCTTTTCTTTTGAAAGCATGGCAAATCCCTCTTTCGAATAAACTACCATGCATGATACTAGAACTCTACATATTTTACAAGGCAGATGCCTATTGTTCTTCCCTCGCGTCAATCACCTCTCGATATCTTCTATGGACGGTGGCTTTAGAAACATCGTACCCAAATCCCCGAAGAGTCGCTGCGATTTCTGCAAAAGTCAGCCCGTTATTCTTTAGTTTGACTATTTCATCAGCAGGCAATTCCTTTCTCTCCCTGCCTGGCGCCTCATCAATATGTTTTAGGTTGTTTTGAGGCTTATACCCATTTTCTATTGCCCTTTTCATTCCACGCCTAATTTTGATATTATGTAATTTCCTCTGATATTCCTCTACCATCCCGACAATATTGAGAATCATTGAATCTGATTCTGATAATTGCAGTTCGCCATCATGCGCAATGCTGAAAAGTTTCACGCCCGCCTTTGACAATACATGAAGGATGGCAATCTTAGCGTTTCCTCTTCCAAGACGCGTTTCATCCTGTATTAGTATGGCGTCTACTTCCTTTTCATTGACAAGGTCCAACATCTGCAAAAGGCCATCTCTTTCAAGTGTATAACCACTTGCCTGTTCCCTGATTATAGAGATAGTTTCCATCGCACTTCGGCTGGCAAGCGCAATCAACTCTTCCTCCTGCCTTTTAAGTGAGGTTTCCTGGGTTTCCTTGTCCGTGCTCACACGGCAATATATAACTGCCCTCACCTTACCGAACCTCCTTGCCTATTCATTTTCCCCGGCACTAGCGAGCTCTGTTCCGGTTTCCAGACGATTCTTCTTTACTGGAACTACTAACTCCTCACCCGGAAAAATTGTTTCCCCGGCTAACTGATTATTTTTCTTGAGCCATTTCACGATTTCAGCGCGATCCATTGAATGGTTTTCCGACAATTCTCCAGCAATCTCCCAAAGAGAATCGCCTTCCTCTATTGTAACAGTTATGTATTTGTTTTTATCTGCAGGCTTATTTAGGATATTTGCAGAAAATGCAAAGATGCAGCTTAGTGCCAAAATAATAATGACGTACGAATAATTGCTCCATATTTTTTTCATAGGTAAACCCCTCCACGAATATATGTTCGGTTCTTTGGTTTTATTATAGTACGAACACTTGTTTGTCGTCAACCAATAACTCGAACTTATGTTTGTGTTTTTGGGAAGGACATGCTATAATAAGGTAACATTACCAGAAGAGGTGTATCCATATATGGCTAAAATATCAAAACGGCAGCAGGAGATTCTGGACTTTATAAAGGGCGAGGTCAAGAAAAAGGGGTATCCACCTTCCGTCCGTGAAATCGGAGAAGCTGTTGGTCTTGCTTCCAGCTCCACCGTCCATGGCCATCTCGAAAGGCTGGAGATGAAAGGCCTGATTAGGCGGGACCCAACGAAACCAAGAGCCATTGAAATTCTGGAGATTGAGGAAAACTACATTCCACAGTCAAGGATTGTGAATGTCCCTGTCGTCGGACGTGTCACAGCCGGCCAGCCAATAACCGCGGTTGAAAATGTCGAGGAATACTTCCCGCTCCCTGAAAGAATGGTGCCATCGGACGAGCAGGTATTCATGCTTGAGATTATGGGAGAAAGTATGATTGAGGCGGGCATCCTTGATGGGGATTATGTAATAGTAAAACAACAGCAGACAGCCAATAATGGTGACATCGTTGTTGCTATGACCACTGAGGACGAAGCGACTTGTAAACGGTTCTACAAAGAAAAAGACTACTTCCGCCTTCAGCCTGAAAACTCTGCAATGGAACCAATTATTTTAAGAGAGGTTTCTATTCTTGGAAAAGTGATCGGGGTTTACAGAAGCATTCATTAAAAAACAGGCTACCCTGGGTTAGCCTGTTTTTTCTTTGTTATTTAAATTATTCCTATCTGCCGGCAGGTGCATCCTCTCGAGCTTCCAGCCGTTCTACATACCAAACCTTGATTTGGGACAATATTGAAAAGACAAGGAAGAAATTCATGGACCATACCCCTATAAATGGCGCAATTCCACCAAACTCTATCGTGACATACCCCTTGAGAGCCATAACTATGTAAGATTCAACAAATACAAGGATAAACCCCAGGACTCCAGCAACAGCCATTCTAATCATTTTAATCCCCCATTTCCCTTATTCAAAAGTTTGCCATATTGTTTTTACAGAAATGTGAACTTAACTAAGAAACCACCATTTTTAACTTGGAATCTGATATTTTATAAATACAGAGACACATCAATAGCAATTGCAGCATGTATATAAAACAACCAGGGCAATTGTTAAGATTTTGCAACACATCAAGAATTAAACTGAAGATTTTTCTTAACATCCAGAAACTACACAAACGAGGATCCAGTTACAACTAGAATCAGCCAGTCAGTCAACTTAGATAAACAAACACCGCAGCAGCTAGATCGTACAGCTTTGTATTCTCGCTTCATACGCTGGGGCCAGTATTACACCATGACTCATCCTGTTTTTCACACCCTAGAATTCAACAGGCTCCAACTACTATGAAGCCAACACGATGAAAAATGAAGTACACCTATGACACATAACCAGCCAGGTCACTGCAACAAGACACATCTTGCAGCTTTCCATCATGATACTTACACGAATATGCAACCAGATACAGATCTGCTTTCCGCCTGCAGGCATATTGCTTAGCAGGCCCCGACAAAAAGCATTGAAAAATGCTGTTCATACCCAAACCGCCGCCAATCCCCCTTGGCGGTTGTTTTTGTTTCATCTTATTCTTTACTTATCATTATATACTATCCTTCCATACTTAGTCACAAAAAAAGTTCACTATTTTGTCACACTTTTTCTAGTGATATAACTCCAGTTTTTAAAAAGGAACTAGTAATTCTGGCCATTTTTTACTATTTATACTATCTTACTTCCTCAATGGGAATTAATCTTGGCTCTTTCAAGATTGTCAATCTAGTTGACGATTTTTCTATTTCGTGATATAATTAACTTAGTTGACAATTTAAATGGGAGTGTAGATACATGTATAACATCGGGGATTTGATTATTTATTCTGCACACGGTATTTGTGAAATTGATGATATTTGCGAGAAGACAATCGCAGGGGTTACCAAGAACTATTACGTGATGCATCCATTGGACAATAGCCATAAGCTCACTATTAGTACTCCAGTAGACAACCAAAGAGTCATTATGAAGGAATTGATTCATGAAGACGATGCCTTGGCACTCCTTAATTCTTTCAAAAAGCCCGGAAAGTTATGGATTGACAATCCGAACTTGAGAAACCAAAAGTATCACGAAATTGTATCAAAAGGTAATCGACTTGAAATTGCTAAAATCATTAATACGTTAATGAGACGGCAAATAGAAGTCGAGTTGGAGGGCAAAAAATTTTATGAACAAGATAGAAAATTGCTGCTCGGCCTTCAAAATATTCTTTTTAAGGAATTAGCTATTAAATTGAACATGACTTCTGATGAGGTTCATGAAAAGGTTGTAACATTCATCCAACAAAAATAAGAAAAAGGCGGACCTTTAAATTCAAAGGCCCGCCTTTTTGCTGTTTTTATATCATGGTTAAATCAAGGTATTAAACATCAAGTGTAGCGTATACTGCATTTTCTTCTATAAATACACGGCGAGGATCTACCTTGTCCCCCATTAGCATATCGATGATTTCATCGGCAACTTCAGCTTCCTCTATGCTTACCCTTAAAAGAGTCCTCGTTTCAGGATTCATCGTAGTTGACCATAATTGCTCTGGATTCATTTCTCCCAACCCTTTATAGCGCTGCAGGTTGGGTTTTGGAGAGCTAGGCAGGGTTGCCAGTGTTTCTTCAAGTTCCTTTGCATTATACGCATATTGAATATTTTTGCCTTGCTGTATTTTATATAGGGGCGGCTGAGCAATATAGACATAGCCATTTTCGATTGCTTCCCTCATAAATCGGTAGAAAAACGTCAGCATAAGCGTCCTGATATGGGCTCCATCTACGTCGGCATCAGTCATGATAACGATTTTATGATATCTGGCTTTTTCAATATCGAAGTTGTCACCAATACCTGCTCCAATAGCCTTTATTAATGTCCCAATTTCTCCGTTTTGAAGGATTCTATCCATTCCGGCTTTTTCAACGTTCAGAATTTTACCCCGTAATGGGAGTATCGCCTGGAAATAACGATCCCTTCCCTGTTTTGCTGATCCTCCAGCCGAGTTTCCTTCCACGATATATAATTCGCTGAGGGCGGGATCCTTTGAAGAACAGTCTGCCAGTTTGCCTGGAAGATTCGAAACTTCAAGAGCAGTTTTTCTTCTCGTCAGTTCTCGCGCTTTCTTCGCCGCGATCCTTGCCTTCGAAGCGAGTATACATTTATTTACGATACTTTTTGCAACGTTCGGGTTCTCAAGCATAAACTGTTCAAGTTTTTCCGACATAATGGAGTCTGTGATTGGTTTTACCTCAGAGTTTCCGAGCTTTGTTTTAGTTTGCCCTTCAAATTGCGGATCCGGATGCTTTATAGAAATAATCGCAATCAGACCTTCCCGTGTGTCTTCACCGGAGAAGTTGGTTTCATTCTCCTTTAACATCCCACTCTTCCGGGCATACTCATTTATCATTCTAGTTAATGCTGTTTTGAAGCCAACTTCATGAGTTCCGCCTTCATGTGTATTAATATTATTGGCAAAAGATAATATTTGGCTGGCAAATCCCTCATTGTACTGGAGCGCAATTTCCAACGTAACGCCGCTCTGCTCACCTTCAATGAAAATTGGTTCCGGATTGAGCGGCTTCTCTTTTGTTAAATGCTCAACGTAAGATTTAATACCGCCTTCAAAGTAGAACTCATCCTCACGGCCTTCTCCGCGTTTATCAGATAAGGTAATTTTAATTCCCTTATTCAAATAAGCTAGCTCTTTTAATCTGCCCTCAAGGATGCCATATTCATAATCAAGCGTTTCTGTGAAAATTTCCTCATCTGGAATAAAGTGAATCGTTGTACCAGTGTGGTCTGTGTCTCCAATTACCTTAAGTTCGGTTTGGGGGATACCACGAGAGAAATTCATATAATGAATTTTTCCATCACGGTGAACCCAAACTTCAAGCAAACTAGACAAAGCATTTACGACGGAAGCACCTACGCCGTGCAAACCACCGGAAACCTTATATCCTCCTCCGCCGAACTTTCCGCCTGCATGCAGGACGGTCAGAATGACTTCAACCGCAGGCCTTCCTTCTTTTTCATGCATACCAACCGGGATGCCCCGGCCGTTATCCTTAACTGTTATGCTGTTATCCTGTTCAATTATAATGTTAATTTCATCACAATAACCGGCAAGCGCTTCATCAACGCTATTATCGACAATTTCCCATACAAGGTGATGAAGGCCTCTTGAGGAAGTAGAACCAATATACATCCCAGGACGTTTCCGGACTGCTTCCAATCCTTCCAACACTTGAATCTGGTTTGCATCATACGTTTGTTTATTTAATTCTGTTTGGTCCATTCTATTTCCCCCTGACTTGTACCTATGCTGCTAACTCTATGCACATTTTCCTTGCCGACTTGATATTTCGTCAACAAGGTTGACTAATTTATTTTACTAAAAAACCCTCCTTATGTCAATCTGGTTGACAACGGGAGGGTTAAAGGAATAAACCTTCTTTTATTCGGATTTATATACCCCAATCAGCCTTCAATATTTCCTTTAGCGATTCAAGCTTATCTTCACCAATACGCAATGCTATCTTTTTTTCAAGGGATGCCTTAAGGGCTTCATTTTTCTCATAGCACTCATTCCCTAGGCCCGTCAATTTAATTGATTTCTCTTTTTTGTTGTTTTCAACATTGTGTATTTCAACAAGTCCCTTCGCTTCAAGGTTTTTTATGAACTTATGAGTAGCTTGCCTCGAGATACTGACGTTTTTGGAGACATATGAGATGGTAGGATGTTTTTTATAGATGCGCGACATAATGTACCATTCAGAGTTGGAGATATAGATTTCACTATTATCATTCCACGATTTTTCAGCAATTTCACGAACCAATCCGTGGCGCTCGCTAAGTAAATCGATAAGATCAAGATTCTGTAATAATTCCGAGCTTTGGCTCAAATTGGCTCACTCCTTCGGTTTGTTCGCCACCTACTATACAAAATCGAAATAAACTTGTCAACAAAGTTTACGTTTTTTACGAAAAAACCAGCCCCGAGTTTACTCAGGGCTGGTTATAGTGTAGATGTACTTTGTTTAATACATTGTCATGTATTGCTCGCGCTCCCAAGGGTGAACCTGTGTTCTAAACATATCCCATTCGATTTCTTTCGCTTCAACGAAGTGTTCGAAGATATGCTCACCAAGTGCGGAGACAATAACTTCATCAGATTTCAGGTATTCCAGTGCTTGTGCTAGTGTTGCCGGAAGATCAGTTATGCCTTCCGCAATCCGCTCTTCTCTGTCCATTACATAGATGTTGCGGTCAACCGGCGCAGGCGGCGTAAGCTTGTTTTTGATGCCATCAAGCCCTGCCTTCAGAAGTACAGCCATTGCAAGATATGGATTTGCTGCAGGGTCAACACTTCTCACCTCTACACGCGTACTTAGACCGCGCGATGCAGGAATACGAACAAGTGGAGATCTGTTTTGAGCAGACCAGGCAACATAGCAAGGCGCTTCATAACCTGGTACAAGGCGCTTGTATGAATTTACAGTCGGATTCGTAACTGCAGTAAAGTTTGTAGCGTGCTTCAAAATACCAGCAATAAATTGATATGCAGTTTCACTAAGCTTGAGTTCGCCTTCAGTGTCAAAGAATGCATTTTCACCGTTTTTAAACAATGAAAGGTTGCAGTGCATTCCGGATCCGCTTACTCCAAAGAGCGGCTTCGGCATAAATGTTGCATGCAAGCCGTGCTTCCTTGCAATAGTTTTGACAACAAGCTTGAATGTTTGAATATCGTCACATGCTCTAATTGCATCAGCATATTTAAAATCGATTTCGTGCTGGCCAGGTGCCACTTCGTGATGGGAAGCTTCGATTTCAAAGCCCATTTCTTCAAGTTCGAGAACGATATCACGGCGGCAGTTTTCACCAAGGTCAGTCGGAGCAAGGTCGAAATATCCCCCATTGTCGTTCAGCTCAAGAGTAGGCTCACCCTTATGATCAAGCTTGAACAAGAAGAATTCTGGTTCAGGCCCCAGATTGAAATTCGTGAAGCCAAGCTCTTCCATTTCCTTAAGAATCTTTTTCAAGTTATTGCGCGGATCACCGGAAAACGGTGTACCGTCTGAATTGTAGATATCACAAATCAACCGCGCTACCTTGCCTTTTTCAGCGGTCCATGGGAATACAACCCATGTATCAAGGTCTGGATAAAGAAGCATATCGGATTCTTCAATACGGACGAAGCCTTCAATGGAGGATCCGTCAAACATCATCTTGTTATCAAGTGCTTTATCAAGCTGGGAAACTGGAATTTCCACATTCTTAATGGTTCCCAGGATGTCGGTGAACTGCAACCGGATGAATTTCACATTATCTTCATTTGCTAAACGTTTAATGTCTTCTCTAGTAAATCTACTCAAGTAACTTCCTCCTTTAATTTAAATGACAGTTCGTGGGTTCTCTCAATCCCACTAATAGGCAGCAAAGCGAATTTTTCGATAGGGAGATCCCAACCTTTAGGCTCAGCTGCCTGCAAGAAAGGCTAACCGACTTTTAAGACCGGTTTTAATGAAAGAACCGGAACATGTCCCCTTGCCTGAGCGTAGAACGGTTAAACCGTCCAGCCTGCAGCAACTCATTGCGAAGCAACTTCCTTAACTCATCATTGGTAAGATTCTTTTTTGGTTTTTCTACCGCTTCAAGTTCCGGCTGTTCGGATTGCTTTACAAGGAATAACTGCTTGATTCCCGCCATATTTATTCCACGGTCAATCAATTCCTTAATTTCGAGCAAACGATCAATATCGTTCAAACTAAACATCCGCCTGTTTCCTTCTGTTCTTGCTGGAGAAATCAACTGGTGTTCTTCATAATATCGGATTTGCCGTGCAGTCAAATCTGTAAGCTGCATCACAATTCCGATCGGAAACAGCGGCATGGAGCGGCGGATTTCACTTCCCCCCATGATTTCTCCTCCCTTTTGTGTATCATAGTTGAATTATATTCAATGTAATGTATGTTGTCAATCTTATGTCAGGTTTTCTAACATGGTTTTTGAATCCAGGGGGAAAGTAAATGAAGAATACTTCATTTAGCGGGAGGACCTACAGCCACTTCTCATTTGTCGCTCAAAGCGGGAAAAACTATTCCTGTACTCGCTTTCCCTTTGATCCGCATTCTAAAACTTTTTCTTAAGAAATGGGAAATACTGAGTCCACGCAACTATCCATCTTTTACGGCTAATTAGATGGGCAAAAGACCAATCATTGCGCGGTAAGGTCTAAGAAATTCTATTGACGACCGGGGCCACCATTCCTTTACCAGCAGGGTCGCCAAGAACCTCTATTGACGACCGTAGCTACTCATACTTTACCCGCACAGTCGTCAAGAACCTCTATTGACGACCGCAGCTACTCATTCTTTACCCGCAGAGTCGTCAAGAACCTCTATTGACGACCGTAGCTACTAATTCTTTACCCGCGGAGTCGTCAAGAACCTCTATTGACGACCGGGCTCTCCATTCCATAATCAGCAGAGACCCCTTATTAACCACCATTCCCACTATTTTTTACTGCTCGCGTTGTGTGATCCAAAACAACAACGCGAAAAGACAGCGGTATATCCCGCTGTCCTTCTTCTTATGCCATTTTATTTTCTATCAATCGATCCAGCGCCAGACAAACAGCGATTTTTACATGGGAATACGTCAATCCGCCCTGAACATACGCTACAAAAGGCGGTCTAAGCGGGCCGTCAGCTGTCAATTCAATGCTTGCTCCCTGTATGAATGTCCCTGCTGCCATAATGACATCGTCCTCATAACCCGGCATATAGGCTGGATACGGAGTTACATAAGAATTTACCGGTGAGGCATACTGGATGGCCTGGCAAAAAGCGACCATCCGCTCGCGGTCATCAAACTGAACGGATTGAATCAAATCAGTCCTCTTTGCGTCCCAGCTTGGATGCGACGTCATCCCGAATCTCTCCAGTATTGCCGAAGTGAAGACTGCTCCTTTGAGTGCCTGCCCAACAACATGAGGAGCCAGAAAGAACCCTTGATACATCTCCTGGAGACTGTATAGCGATGCTCCAGCCTCGGCACCAATCCCAGGAGACGTCATCCGATACGAACATGAGTCCACGTATTCCTGTTTCCCTACAATGTAACCGCCTGTTTTAGCTATGCCGCCACCTGGATTCTTTATAAGCGAGCCTGCCATCAAATCGGCTCCAACATGGCAAGGCTCCATCGTTTCAACAAATTCTCCGTAGCAATTGTCCACAAACACGACAACATCACTTTTAATTTCCTTTACAAATTTGCACATCTGGCCGATTTCCTCAACCGTGAAGGACGGTCTTGTTGCGTATCCTTTGGAACGCTGAATTCCGATCATTTTGGTATTTGGCTTAATTGCATCGGCAACTCCCTGCCAGTCTATCCCGCCGTCTGGTGTCAGTTCAACACTGTTATAAGAAATACCAAATTCCTTCAACGATCCATTGCCAGTTCCGCGAATCCCCACGATTTCTTCGAGTGTGTCGTAAGGTTTTCCTGTTATGTATAAAAGCTCATCGCCCGGCCGGAGGATTCCAAAGAGCGCGATAGAAATCGCATGGGTGCCCGATATAATTTGCGGCCTTACAAGCCCGGCCTCGGCCCCAAAAACGTCTGCATAAATGCTGGCCAGCACGTCCCGGCCAGCGTCATCATAACCATAGCCTGTAGAAGGAATGAAATGAGAGTCACTGACCTTATGTTTTTGAAAGCTCTGGAGGACACGGAATTGATTAATTTCTGCAGTAGCGTCAATTTCCTCGTGAACTTCCTGTACTTGAACCTCTACCTCCTTTGAAAGTTGTTTTAATTTGTCCCCGTGTTTCATATGCTCAAACATGTTGCTGCTCCATTCTAAACTGTATATTTTTGTAGATGCCCTGTCACTTGATGATCCCTCAAGGTATACCCTTTGCAGCTATATAGCTGATGCTCCTCAATAAAGGAAAGTTCCCTCAAAATTGTTTCATTTTTTAGCAGAGACAAGAGTTTTCCCTCTGTGGCCGGAATAAGGACATTATAAGATTCCATCATCGATATCGCTGTTTCTTCAATTTTCCTCTTCGGTGCATCCCGATCGTCTTTATCAAAAGCAGAAATAAATGCCGTCGGCGTATTGGCGGTTGGAACGAAATCAGGATGCTGGATATCTCTTTTGTTGTAAACAGTCAATTGCGGTATATTGTGAACATCCAATTCCTCAAGCAGCCTGTTCACCGTTTTTTCATGGTGGAAATAGTCAGGGTTGGACATATCGACCACATGAAGGATTAAATCTGCTTCCTTCACCTCTTCCAGTGTTGAACGGAAAGCTGCAATCAATGACGTCGGCAAATCCTGAATGAATCCAACCGTGTCCGTTATCAAGGCAACAAAGCCGCTTGGTAAAATAACCTTCCTAGTCATTGGATCGAGGGTCGCAAACAATTGATTTTCCTCATAAGAATCTGCTTCTGAAAGCCGGTTGAATAAAGTGGACTTCCCGGCATTAGTGTAGCCCGCAATAGCAATCTGGAATGCCTTGTTCTTTTTGCGGCGCTCCCGGTAACGGTCCCGATGCTGGACGATGACCGCAAGCTGCTGCTTGATTTCATCAATCCTTCTTCTAATATGGCGCCGGTCCGATTCGAGTTTCGTTTCACCAGGGCCCCGAGTACCGATACCTGCACCAAGACGGGATAACGCTATACCCTGCCCCGCCAGGCGCGGCAAAAGATACTGAAGTTGGGCGAGTTCCACCTGTAGCTTTCCTTCTTTGGAACGGGCTCGCTGGGCAAAGATATCCAGAATCAGCTGTGTCCGATCGATAATCCTTGCATCAAGTTCAGAGCCAAGGTTCCGCTTTTGGCTAGGAGAAAGTTCATCATTAAAAATAACAAGGTCCGCTTCAAGCTGCTCTACCAGCCCCTTTAGCTCCTCTACCTTCCCTTTGCCAATGTATGTAGCAGAATGGATTCTTTCCCGTTTCTGAATAACCGACACCAGGACTTCTCCCCTTGCCGTTTCGGTAAGGGAAACCAGCTCCTCCATCGAATATTGAAAACGGAGATCATCATCTTCTGTAGTCTGACACCCGACCAGGATTGCCCTTTCTTTCTCTAACTTGGTTTCCATGAGCCCACCTCATTTCGGTTTTCTTTTTCCCATCATACCAAAACTTCATTGAATACTCTAATCCTGAAAAGTCCAATCTTTATGAGACGGTCAATTTTTGACGTATCGAATTTGTTACCATTTGTGTCCAACTAGTGAATACTGGCGATATAATTGTGACAATGGGGGATATATTTTCAGAACCGTCCGATAAATTTGTGGAAAAGGGGGATATATTTCTAAAACAGTCCGATATAAATTTTCAGTAACGGGGGGATAAACTCTTTTCGACGGGGCAGCTGCGGATACTAGTTAACCTGTTTATACAAAACGGATCCACATCTCAAAGGTTGCCCAACATCGTCCTTCATTCCGCAGCCAACCCAGCTGTGTACCAAGAAAAATCACAGCGTGACAGGCACTGTTCCCATTTTTCGCAGCGCTGGCAAAAAACCAAACCCCAACAGGAACCGTACACCGCAAAAAAAGAGGCCGAGGCCTCTTTCAGTAAAATCACTTATTCACATACTGCATCAGGGTTTCAGGGTCGAAGCCGAGTACCCAATGGCCGTTTACTTTTGTTTGCGGCACACCCATTTGTCCTGTTTCTTCGACCAACCGATTAGCAGCAATCGGATCATTTTGTACATTAACTACTTTATAGTCCAATCCTTGAGCCTCAAGGAAGTTTTTCATCATTGTGCAGTACGGTCAAGTGTTGGTTGTGTAAACTGTAATATCGTTCATTTTCCATTCCTCCTATCATCTTACTCATAAAGTAGCAAATCGGCTTACCTCTTACAAATTATCTGCCCAAAAGCCATAAAGAATACTCTCCTTAATTGTCTTTCCCTCTTTTTTCGTTTTTAAGCAAAAAAAATAGACCCTCAAATAGGGTCATTACTCTTCCTCAAAAATAAGGTCATTGCTGCGGATTGTCATAAGGTCGTGCCTGTCATAGCTGCTTTGCAGCAAAAGTCTCATAGCCTGGGCACGGATCGATTTTTCAATAATGTTTCTGATATACCGCCCATTTGAAAAAGCGTTCGGAGACAAGGTGGACCTTAGCCAGACCAAATGCTCACGCAGTTTCCGTTCCGCTTCGTGGCTTAGTGCATAATCGCGTTCCTTTGCCATTCGTTCGGCAATTTCCATCAGCTGGTCAATTTTATAATCAGGAAAATCAATTACTAGCGGGAAGCGGGAATGCAAGCCAGGATTAAGCGAAAGAAAATAATCCATTTCACGAGAGTAGCCAGCAAGGATCAAAATAAAATCATGCTGTTTGTCTTCCATATGCTTTACTAATGTATCAATGGCTTCCTTGCCAAAATCCTTTTCGCCGCCACGCCCAAGAGAATATGCTTCGTCAACGAACAAAATGCCACCCAGCGCTTTTTTGACCAGGTCGCGGGTTTTTTGTGCAGTATGCCCGATATATTCCCCAACCAAATCCGCTCGCTCCGCTTCTATCAGATGCCCTTTGGATAGAACATTCATCTTCTGAAACAGTTTCCCAATCAGCCTGGCAACGGTAGTTTTCCCTGTTCCAGGGTTGCCTTTGAACATCATATGAAGCGCCTGTTTTTTGGCTTTCAATCCTGCTTCCTCGCGTTTTTTGTTTATATAAATCCAGGCATAAATCTCTTTTATGGTTTTTTTCATTTCCTCCATACCAACTAACGCGCCCAACTCTTCTTCTATTTCTTTTAAGGCGGCATGTTCCTGGCTGGTTATACGAGGTGATGTCTGAGGGAGGCTTAACTCCTTCGTGGCAGGCTTTCGTTTTTGGCTGTTCAGGACAATGCTGATTTGCCCATTGTCTTTCATGCGCATAGGCTGGTCCAAAGCGTTCACCTCTCATCATCAAACAGTATACGCATTCTTGGCTGTAAAGTTTTAAGGAACAGGCTTTGGAAACCTGGCTCCCCTTTCTGGAATAGGAATCCTTCTGGGAAAGCCCTCCTTCTTACTATACTTATTCAACCGCACCATAAAATATATGGAAAAATAAAAAAGGCCCAAAAATGGGCCTGTTTATCTTAGATCATTAGGGTTTATTAGCCTTCAAGGTCCAATTGGACATTGCGGGCAGGAGCAAACGTAGAAATGGCATGCTTATATACAAGCTGCTGTTTCCCTTCGGATTCAAACAGGACAGTAAAGTTATCGAAACCTTTGATTTGGCCTCTCAATTGAAACCCGTTCAAAAGGAATACAGTTACATTTGTGTTGTCCTTGCGAAGCTGGTTCAAAAATTGGTCCTGAATATTGATGGCTGTTTTCATAATAAAAATCCTCCTCTTTTATCTCTACTATTATGTATTCGATTTTACTTGAAGCTTTCCTTCAACATACCCGGAAATTTCGGTTATTTTTTTTGAAAGGCCGCCTTCGTTTGTCATATCATACCATTCCACATCCATCTTATTTCGAAACCATGTGAGCTGGCGTTTTGCATACCTTCGTGAATTTTGTTTTAACATTTCAACTGATTCTTCAAGATTTCTTTCTCCATCGAAATACGGAAAGAATTCCTTATATCCTATTGCCTGCATCGCCTGGGTATTACGGAACCCCTTATTCAACAGGGTACGGACTTCCTCGAGGAGACCTTCCTCCATCATTAAATCCACGCGTTTATTTATCCGCTTATAAAGTTGTTCCCTCTCCATGGTTAGCCCAATAACAGCAGCCTGATAGAGAAGATTTGGTGCATTCCGGCTTTGGTAATCACGTAAAGGTACACCACTTCCCTTAATAATCTCGATTGCGCGGATAACCCTTCTCAAATTATTAGGATGCAAATCGCTTGCCGCCTCGGGATCCAGCTTTGCGAGTTCCTTGTGGACAGCCTCATTTCCCTCGATCCGGGCCTTTTCTTCAAGCTGTGCCCTAAATTTTTCATCGGCTGGTGACTCCGAAAATTGGTAATCATACAGGACCGATTGAATATAAAGGCCGGTACCGCCAACAATAATTGGCAGCTTTCCTCTTGAGGAAATGTTGGATATTTTCTCCCTGACGATTTCCTGGAATTCCGCGGCCGAGAAGCTTTCATCCGGTTCCTTAATGTCAATCAGGTGATGGGGTACCCCTTCCATCTCCCTTGCAGTTACTTTCGCTGTTCCAATGTCCATACCTCGGTATATCTGCATTGAATCCCCGCTGATAATTTCCCCATTGTAGTGTTTTGCAAGCTCAATCCCCAATTTGGTCTTTCCAACAGCAGTTGGACCGATGATTACAAGCAATTTTTTCAAACTATCCAAAACGAACCTCCCGCCAAACGTTACCATAATGTTTCTATTATACACAAACTTGGTTCCCACTCCAAAAAGTGAGTCATTTTCCATCCAAGTATCGGCATAGATGCCGATTTATATTCTTTCAAGCTTTTCATATTCTGCATAATTTTACATCTTTCTTTACAATTCGATAACTTTTGTATGACAAAGTCAATTTTACCCCCAAACCGATGGTAGTCTAATAGAAGTCTATCTTGTGTCTATGTTTTATCGCATGGGATATGAATAATTTCGGCAGCTTTTCCTCGCTTCCGAAATGCAATCAAAAGGGGGATATGAAGGGTATGCTATCAAATGGTGAAATTGGAATCGATTTAGGTACAGCCAATATATTAGTGTATAGCAAAAATAAAGGAATCGCAGTCAATGAACCATCAGTTGTTGCGATTGACACAGAAACTAAAAGTATCGTAGCTGTTGGGACGGAAGCAAAAGAAATGATTGGGAAAACTCCCGGCAAAATCGTTGCAATCCGCCCTCTAAAAGATGGAGTCATAGCTGATTATGATATGACAACCGAATTACTGAAAAGCATCATGAAAAAAGCTTCCAAGAAGTTGGGCCTCGCGCTCAGAAAGCCGAATGTGGTCGTATGCACTCCTTCTGGGTCCACAAGCGTTGAGCGCCGTGCAATTATGGATGCTGTCCGCAATGCGGGAGCAAAGAAGATTCATCTCATTGAAGAACCTGTTGCTGCAGCAATTGGTGCAGGCCTCCCGGTTGATGAACCGATTGCGAACGTAGTCGTTGATATCGGTGGCGGAACGACAGAAGTAGCGATTATTTCGTTCGGCGGGGTAGTTGCCTGCCATTCTATCAGAATTGCTGGTGACCGCATGGATGAGGATATTATTAAACATGTCCGCAACGAATACAACGTCCTGATCGGCGAAAGGACTGCGGAACTAATCAAGAAGGAAATTGGCTATGCACTTGTAGACCATGAAGAACTTAAATTGGACGTTCGCGGCCGTGACCTTGTAACAGGCCTGCCGAAGACCATCACTCTTTCATCGTACGAAATCAGGGATTGTCTTAAAGAATCGCTTCTTCACATTCTTGAGGCCATCCGCGCCACACTTGAGGATTGCCCTGCTGAACTGAGCGGCGATATCGTCGACCAAGGTGTTATTATCACTGGAGGCGGCGCTCTGATGAAAGGCATGGAAGAATGGCTTTCCAAGGAAATCTTTGTACCAGTCAATGTCGCTCCAAGCCCGCTTGAGTCGGTAGCTGTCGGTACAGGCAAGGCGCTTCAATACATCGGAAAGCTACAGGCTGCGGTCAAATAATTAACCGAAATCTACAGAGAGAAGTAGTAGTGCCGTTTCGCGCAGGAGCAAGAATTCACCGATCCGCACTTAATAAATTCTTTCTAACATGAACAAAAGCACGCCTTGACTATCCGAGGCGTGCTTACTATGTTTCTTTTAAAATTTCTATAAAATGGGCAAGAATTCTGGCTGTGAGCCCCCAGATGATCCGGCCTTCGTATTCATAAAAGTATTCATCCATCCTTGCTGCTCTAAAGTCATAATCCTTGCCACCAATAACCCTGTCAAACGGGAAATTCTCCTCTGGTTCAGGCTTTATATTTATGTGGTATACCTCCGGTTCAGTTTCCATAAAGAATTTTAGAGGTACTGTAAAGACTTCACCCACCTCAGAAAGATTCGGTTGAAGCTTCTCAAACCCCTCCAGGAATCCGGCATATGGATATATGATCATCCCGAACGGCGAAATCATAAAATCAAGTTGGTTCACATGTTTGATATGTTCTCTGGCAATCCCCAGTTCCTCAATCGTTTCTCGAATCGCCGCTTCCTTTTCGTTCTTGTCAGTTGGGTCCATCCTGCCTCCTGGAAAGCAAATTTCCCCAGGCTGCCGCCTAAGATCAAGAGATCGAACCTCAAACAGCACCGAAACCCCTTCCTCCATTTCTACAAGCGGAAGAAGAACTGCATACTTTGAAAAATTCTCACTCCCCAATATTTTAGGGCTGTGTAGAGTCATTTTACTGATTATCTCATTAGGTTTCATCCAGCATCCATCCTACTCTCTCTATCTAAACCTGTTCAAGCTTAAGGTTATACCGTTATACTTCTTCCTCAGACAATAATTTATAGCCCATCGCAGGATTGATGTCAAGAAACACCCTATTTAGAAGGTATTTCTGGCTTTCCTTCGGCATCTACGCGTACTCCATCGATGACAAAAAGGTCATAATCATCCCGTTTAAAATCAATTTTCAGGTAGTGGTCAGTAAATTGAACAGCTTTCAACAAACGCTGCTTCAATACCACTCCCTCATCCCCATATTTTTGAACTGCGGCAGGTTTCAATGATAATTTTCAATTTAACCTCACCTTCCTGATAAAGATCCCCTACAGATTGAATGCTTTTGTCGCATAAATGAAAAGTGCTGCCTGGGCAGCACTTGATTGTTTATTCTACTACTTCGAGAGTAACGTCGATATTTCCTCTTGTTGCCTTGGAATATGGGCAAAACTCATGTGCTTTGTGCACAAGCCCCTCTAGGGTTTCCTTGTCAACGCCTGTCCCTTTTACCTGAAGGTGTACAGCTAGCTTAAAGCCATCATCAGTTTCGTCTTTCAATAAGCTTACATTTGCAGTAACGTCTGAGTCAAACTTTACGCGTTCCTTTTTAGCCATAAGCTGGAGTGCCCCATCAAAACATGCAGAGTACCCGGCTGCAAAAAGCAATTCTGGATTTACCGCATCCGGAAGCTTCTCTGCTCTTGGTGTACCCGGCATCGCTGTATCAAAGTCAATAATCCCATCGGAGGAGCGGACATGTCCTTCCCTTCCGCCTGAGGCCGTAGCTGAAGACGTAAACAATTTTTCACTCATACTTATACCTCCTTTAAATGTATCTGAGTTATGTACTCAGTCCTTCCTTATTACTTTCCACTTAAAAAAATACCTAAACCTTCCGCAAGCGCCCTTTCGCTATTCATAAAATTTCATATATATGTATAAATCAAGCTTCCAATCAGAACCTAAACCATCCAGAAGTCAGCATTTTGTCGAAATTTGCATGGCGATTGCGTTTATTAACAGCTATGATTAATTGAATAAATAAGAACGCATAAGGAGAGAGTGAAGTTGCAGCAGGATTCCATTATCATCCATACTGGCAAAACCAATATAACCATAAGTGACAGCGGCGAAGAATTGGATAATACCAATCTAATTGTCGGCAAGGAATATACAATCACCATACAAGTGACGAAACTTAAATAATATAAAACAATCCCCCTGCGCCCATTCGCCAGGGGGATTGTTATTTACATGACTCGCTTAAACAGTTTTTCCATTTCATAGCTGGAAAAATGAACAATAATCGGCCTTCCATGCGGGCAAGTAAACGGATCAGCTGCCTGCCTGAGCTCGTCCAGCAGCGCCTGAATCTCATCGTTGCGCAAATGGCGATTTGCTTTAATAGAACCCTTACAGCTCATCATAATCGCTGCTTCCTCCCGCAGCTTCTTAATATCAACCCTTTTCATCGAAAGAAGCTGCTCGATCATTTCCTCGATAACTTCCTTCTCCTCACCAGGCGGAAGCCACTGTGGATGGGACCGGACAATAAAGCTGTTCGGGCCGAAATCCTCAAGAAAGACGCCAACCTTCTCTAGCTCAGCACGATATTCCCCGATTTTCAGGCATTCATCCGTTGAATACTCAAACGTAATCGGTACAAGCATATCCTGAAGCTCACTCTCAACCCTGCCGACCTTTTCACGGAAAAACTCATACTTGATCCGCTCCTGCGCGGCATGCTGATCAATAATATATAAACCATTCTCATTCTGCGCAAGAATATAAGTCCCGTGCATTTGCCCAATCGGATACATCCTCGGAACCCGTTTTGCTTCCTCAGAGCCATTCCCCTCAACATATGCATCGTTACCCATATTAGATTCAACCTCAACCGTTTCGTCGGTCACAAACGTTTCATCAGCTTTTGGTAAAAAGGCTTCCTTAACCTGGTCAGGCAAACTTGCCCAGCTTGTTTCTTGCCTCCCCACCGGTTTGGCGGCAAAGCCGATGCCCGAAGCAGGCACCTCATGTCCACGCCCCTCGCTTGGATTCGCCGTATCCACAGTAAACCCACTCCCACTAACAGAAGCAGGCCTTTCTTGGACCGGCAGGCGTGTTTGCGATGGACCGTCCAATTGAAGCGATGTTTGCTCTGATTTGTGCGTCGCGGACTTTCCAGTTGCAGCCCCGGACGGAATCAACTGTCGCCGTTTGAACGCATCCGAAATCGTTTGGCTAACAAGCTCGTTCAACTCAGCTTCCTTGCTGATTCGGACTTCCATTTTTGATGGATGAACATTCACATCGACTAGGATCGGATCCATTTCAACATTCAGCAAAACAATCGGATAACGGCCGATTGGCAAGAGCGTATGATAGCCTTCCAATATGGCCTTGGCCAGTGCATAGTTTTTAATAAACCTTCCGTTAATCATCGTTGAGATATAGTTCCGGGAAGCCCGTGTTATCTCTGGCATCGAGGCGAAACCGGTAATCCGGTAATCCAGCGACCTGCCTTCGATCGGGACAAGCATTTTGGCAATTCCAAGCCCGTAAATCGCTGCAAGTACCTGCCGTACATCACCATTCCCATTGGTGTGAAGCAGTTTTTTCCCGTTATGGACAAGCCGGAACGATACCTCTGGATGAGATAGCGCAAGCCTGTTGACCAGGTCGGTTATGTTTCCCAACTCAGTATGAATGGTTTTGACATACTTGAGGCGGGCAGGTGTGTTATAAAACAAATCCGTTACTGTGATGTCTGTACCCTTGCGGCTCGAATACTTTTCCACCGCGACTGGCTTACCGCCCTCAAGGACAATCCTTGTCCCTGCGGAATCACCGGTAGACGTCTTCAGTTCAAGACGCGAAACGGATGCAATACTAGGGAGAGCCTCACCGCGGAAGCCGAGCGTCCGAATCCGGAATAAATCACTTTCATCTTTGATTTTACTCGTAGCATGGCGATGGAACGCTTTTAAGACATCGCTCTCTTCGATTCCCTCGCCATTATCTGTAATTCGAATTCTCGCCAGTCCCGCCTCTTCCACATCAATTTCAATCTGGGTGCTTCCTGCATCCAGGGCGTTTTCAACAAGTTCCTTTACAACAGAAGCAGGCCGTTCCACAACCTCACCGGCAGCTATTTTATTGGAGAGCGCATCATCGAGCTGTATAATCTTCCCCACGTTCCTTCACCTCCTGTTAATTCCGTGCTTTCTTTTGCAGTTCATATAACACGTTCATCGCCTCTAACGGTGTTAAATTTAAAATATCAAGCTCCTTCAGCCTTTCGACCACTTTTCTTTCCTTGGATGAAAGATTAGGCTTTTTCGATTCCACAGGTTCATCGAAAAATGAAAGCTGCGATGCAGCCGCTTGCTGCGGCTTGACGGTTTGCTGCTCATCGTTTTCCCGGCCATCAGGCAGGACAGGGATTTTTTTCTCTTCCTGCTGTTCCAATGATGACAAAATTTCCGTGGCACGGCTGATCAGTTCTTTTGGCAGTCCTGCAAGTTGGGCAACGTGGATGCCATAGCTTTTGTCAGCCGGCCCCTCTTTTATTTTATGAAGGAATACTACACGTCCATTGTGTTCAATTGCACTGACATGAACATTCTTAAGTTTCACAAGCTCTTCTTCGAGGACAGTCAGCTCATGATAATGTGTCGAAAATAGTGTCTTGGCGCCAATCCTTGTATGAATGAATTCAATTATTGCCTGAGCAAGCGCCATTCCATCATAGGTAGATGTACCACGCCCGATCTCATCGAAGAGAATCAAGCTGTCTTGTGTTGCATGAGCAATTGCGTTTTTTGCCTCTAGCATTTCAACCATGAAGGTACTTTGGCCTGAGACAAGGTCATCTGCCGCTCCTATCCTTGTAAACACCTGGTCAAAGATAGGAAGGACAGCCTCAGACGCAGGAACAAAACAGCCGATTTGGGCAAGAATTGAAGTAAGGGCAACCTGGCGCATATACGTGCTCTTACCGGACATGTTCGGGCCTGTAATTAACAGCATTTCGCGTTCCGGGGACATGGTACAGTCATTCGGAACATAATCCTGGGCATCAAGGACCTTTTCGACGACAGGGTGACGGCCATCCTTAATCATTATTTCTCTGGATGCCGAGAATTGCGGCCTTACATACTTGCGTTCCTCGCTGACTTCGGCGAAGCTTTGCAACACATCAATTTCGCTTACAATTTTAGCAAGGGACTGAAGCCTGGGAATTTGTTCTTTGACCCGGTCGCGGATTTCACAGAACAATTCATATTCCAGCTCACCGCATTTTTCTTCAGCTTCCAGAATCAACGATTCCTTTTCCTTAAGGGCCGGGGTGATGAATCGCTCGGCATTGGCCAGCGTCTGTTTTCTGTCATACTGGCCTTCAGTCAGAAGATGGAGATTTGCTTTTGTCACCTCGATGTAATAGCCGAATACACGGTTATAACCGACCTTCAGGGACTTGATTCCGGTCTTCTCCCTTTCTTCCTTTTCAAGCTGAGCAATCCACGTTTTGCCATTGCGGCTTGCATCCCGGTATTGATCAAGCTGTGCATTATAACCGTCACGGATAATATTTCCCTCTTTTATCGACAGTGGTGGATTATCTATAATTGCCTGCTCGAGAAGGTCTGCAATCTCCTCACATGGATCAAGCTCCAAAGCAAGCTCATCAGCCTCGGTTCCAGGCATCCTCTGGACAATATCCTTTATATGAGGGATTTGCTGAAGCGATCGCATCAGCTGCTTCAAGTCACGGGCATTTACGTTTCCAAACGCCACCCTCCCAGCAAGCCTTTCAAGGTCATATACTTCGTTAAGCCTTTCCTGCAGGTCTTTCCGTTCAAAATAAGCTCCGATAAAGCTTTCCGTCAAAGCATGCCTTCTTTCAATTTCAGCCAGGTCAATCCTTGGCCTGTCCACCCACTGTTTCAGGAGACGCCCACCCATTGCAGTCTTTGTCTCATCAAGTAGCCAGAGCAGTGATCCCTTTTTGCCCTTCGAACGAATTGTTTCGGTAAGTTCAAGATTCCTCTTTGAATAATAATCTAGTTTCATATAATGATGGACATGATAAGTAGAAACAGGCTGAAGGTGATCCAGGCTCCTCTTTTGTGTCCGGTACAAATAATTAAACAACCTTGAAACCGTGACAATCAGTTTTTCCTGATTAAGCTCGCTAGTCAGTGAGCGGAATTCTTCCTTGTCCTCTGTTTCCTCTTCATTTGAAATCGTCAGGACAGTTCGTTCCTGCATCTTTTTTTGTAAATCCTCGTCTAATGAAGTAGAGATGACAACCTCCTTGGCTCCAAGTACGGACAATTCATTCAACACATCTTCTGTGTTAGAGGAAAGGAGCGTTACCTTGTTTTCTCCTGTTGAAAGGTCGGTATACGCAAAACCATATGTACCATCCGAAAATTTACTTATAGTAGCAAGGTAATTGTTTTCTTTTTCATTTAGGCTGCGTCCTTCCATTACTGTTCCTGGCGTAATCAGCTGAATAACTTCCCGGCGTACAACACCTTTGGCTTGTTTCGGGTCTTCGGTCTGTTCGCATATTGCTACCTTGAAACCTTTTTCAATCAGCCGTTCAATGTAGGTTTGGGCAGAATGATAAGGAACCCCGCACATTGGGATTCTTTCTTCTCCTCCGCCTCCCCTGCCGGTTAGTGTAATTTCAAGTTCTTGCGAGGCTTTGATGGCATCCTCAAAGAACATTTCGTAAAAATCGCCGAGGCGGAAGAATAAAAAGGCATCCTGGTATTCTGCCTTGATTTGTAAATATTGATTGATCATTGGCGTATTAGCTGCCATCGTATCCTCCCTAGATAAGTCATTTTATGTGGTCCATACTAAACATTATGGCTTTTACAATCTAGCTCCAGCACGTTATGTTTCTCGAGTAAGTTCGACAATCTATTATACCATATTCCCGAAACCTGCTTTACCCGCCTCGCTCTAAAATTTCATATTGGGAAAATAAAGTAAGATTTACCAATTAGTTTGAAAATTTCGTAAAGCGGGAATTAAATCAAGTACACTAGTAAAAATTACATAAGTGGAAATTTTAAAAAGTGACTTTAGGAGGGTTGTAAATGAAGTATTCGGATGTTAAGGTCATTTATTTATTGGAGAATCGATATGTACCTGGCAAACAGGGGAAGCCGGTGTTGTATTATCCTGGAGCATTGAAGGAAACCTCGCTTTTAACTGAACAGGAGCTCGTAAACCAATGGAGCAATGGCGTATCCGGGTATTATCGCAACCACCGCTCCAGCCATGAAGTCCTTGGTGTCATTCAGGGCAGCGCTGCCCTTGAATTAGGCGGTGATGGGAAAGTCCACCTTGAAGTTAAGCCCGGCGACTTATTAGTTTTCCCTTCTGGTACTGAAAAAAGACAAGTTTCTTCAAGCCCTGATTTCAAGGCCGCTGGATATTCCTCAAACTACGAAAGCAGCAGCAATGAGGAAAGTGGTTTGTCGGAGATTCCCTTTTTCGCTAACAACGGAACCGAGTTTTATCAACTATCATTCAACTTATAGATAAAAGGCAGCGGCTATAGAAGCCTGCTGCCTATTTTCATTCTGAAAAAAAGTTCTCGAATTTTTCCTTGTCTGTGCGCTCTTTATTCTGATAATAAGGATTATCTTCAGTCGGATTATCAGGATCCAAATTTGTCTTAATGACCAGTGTTGGCCCGCTGGTTCTTGTTTTAGATATCATCCTGTCCTCTAGTTCCTTAAAATCTGGCAATTTTTCGTTACCTGGCTTGAAAGGTTCTGTCATGGATGCACCTCCTCTGTCTAGCTTTTTCAAAAGCAAAATGTCTTATGTATGTTTTGTGTCACTACTTTTTAAAACTTTGTGAAATTATGAACAAAACACTTCTTGCACCTGGATTCTCCCGTTAAAATAAAGGTATTAGATTGGAGGTCGAATGGTCATGGGGATGCTGACAACCTGGCTGGAGAGCCTTGCTTACGAAATTGATATTACAGCTGGGTGCCTTCATTCACTAAGCAGAAAAAGTACCTGCAATAAATGCATTGACGGTTGCCCTGTGGAAGCAATTACTCTTTCCGATGGTAAGCCTGTTATTAACGAACAACTTTGCACGAAATGCGGAGCGTGCATTCCTGTCTGCCCTCAAACGGCGATCCATGGCCGTTCACCGGAACGGGCAGTATGTAATGATGTCCTTCTTATCAACGAAGAATCGTTCCCTAGTGTAGAGGAACTTCTATATTTTTATAAAAGAGGAGTCCATTCATTATCCTATAAAGATAATAATCAACAATCTCTAAATGTTGCAAACAAGCTACTCTTTGAAATGAGGCTGCCTGCTTTTAAAATAATCGACCAAACAAACTGCAAAGATAATGAACCAGGCTATTCAAGAAGGGGATTTTTCCAAAAAGCCGTGCATGAGGGCCGTAAGCTCGCCGCAACGACTATTACCCCTGCCAAGTGGAGGTTCAACCATAGTGTATTTAATATACCTGGAATGTTTGATGATACTTCTTTATATAATGCGGTAATTGACTCTAGCACTTGCACTGTATGCGAGGCTTGTTTTAAACTTTGCCCCGAACACGTATTTTCAATTGATGATGAAGTGATAATCATAAATCAAAAGGATTGCACCGGCTGCTCACTTTGCGCAGATGTTTGTACTCATAGTTCAATCACAGTTTCTTTGAAAGCACACAAAGAACTTACGAGTCGAATGGAGACTCGCAAAAAGGCTTGTTCTCACTGTGGTAATGCCTTTTATTCGTGGCCTAATGAATCAAATGAACTCTGTGAGCATTGCAAGAATAGACGCCAAAACGGCTACCTTAGCCCATATGGAAATTGAAAAGGGCCGCTGATTGCCCTTTTCAATCGTTTGTTAGAAAATGGGACAAAAAAGAGAAAAACTAGGAAGAAAATCCTCCTAGTTGCTGCTTATTCTTCCTCTTTTCCGACAAGGAAGTCCGGATCGATTTCTTCAAACTCTTCATCGTCCAGGTCAAATTCCCATTCGTCGTCCCGGTCGCAGCCATCAGGATTAACTGCAACACATATCTTGGTTTCCCCTACCACTTCACAGGCAAATTCCCTCTCAACATGGACAATCACCTTTCCACCCTCAGGGGATATCGCAGCCTCGCAGCAATTCGGCTGCTGAATGACTTTTGCTAAAATGCTGTCATCATCAATTACATGTTTATCCCGGTACTTAAGTTTGATGACATCCTTATAACGGACGCGGTCATAGGCTACGTCTGTTTTAGTATTGTCGTTATAGGAGTACCATAGGTTAACATCATAGTAGCCATGAATTTCTACGCACTTATCGGCTTTTTTAGCTTCGTATTTATGATTAATGATCCAGCAGCCCAGTATGCTGGATGGATTGTGCGTTGGATTGATTGTGTGCTGAGACTGAGTAAACTTCTGGCCCTTTGCAACGACCGCTTTTGTAATAATCTCTCTATATTCTCCCATTCGAGCAAACCCTCCTCATTCAGTTTCACTTCATCCTATGCGTGTGCACAGACTTGGGTGCGATTAAATTGCATTGGATAAATGTTTAGGCATGCTTCATCATATGCAATAACTGAATATAGGTTCCTGCCCTATTTAAACTTGAAATCACTTGTTTGCAATTAAGTCACTTACTTGGAAAGACGTGCTTGGAATAAACTATTCTCTTGTGTGGTTTTGTTAGTAAGGAGGCATTTTTCGCTCCCGGTCGATTTTGGCTAGAGATGCCTATCCAATAACCGAGGGTAATGTTCCTAGAAGCCTTAAGATAGTTCAAGGTAAGCTAAAAATCAAAAAAAACAGGCCCTCATATTAGGGCCTGTTTACATTAATGATGGTCGTGATCGTGGTCGCATCCGTCGCCCTTGCTTACGCTGGCGCCAGTTTCACCCCGAAGCACATCTCCACCTGTTGACTCAATTACAATATCAGTCACTTTGTTCGAAATCGTATTGGCAATCATTTGAAGCAATTCATTTACATCAACTTGTGATTGTTTAAAATCCTGGACAACGGGAATCTCATCCAATTGTGCTTCAAGAGATGCAATCTTGTCTTCAACCTTTTTTAAGGCTTCAGGTTTACCATAATGCTGAAGGTTAACAGCCTGTTTTTGAAGGCCTTTAATATCTGAGATCAATGTGCTCACCTTTGGATTTTGGTGAATTTGAGCTTCAGCACGCTTGAAGAAGTCTACCTCTTCTGTTTCGGCTATCATTTTTGCTAATTCTGCTGCGCGGGCAACGATATCATCTTTAGTGAATTTCGCCATTTAGTTCACCTCAACTAGCGGTATAGCCGAATCGGTTTCTACCACTATTTCCCCATTTAATGACCATGTTTTGGCCTCGTTTATTTTTACCTTTACAATTTTGCCAATTGAAGTTTTTGGAGCTCTGAAATTTACAAGTTTGTTTTTATCTGTATAACCAGCCAGAACCTCAGGGTTGTTCTTGCTTTCTCCTTCAACAAGAACTTCTACAATTTGGCCCTCATAATCTTTCAAAGCTTTCGCAGAAAGATCATTTACAAGTTTGTTCAGGCGCTGCAGCCTTGCCTTCTTCACTTCCATCGGTACATTATCCTGCATTTTTGCGGCAGGAGTTCCTTCCCTTGGAGAGTAAATAAAGGTATAAGCAAGCTCAAAGCCCACTTCCTCATATAATGACATTGTTTCTTCGAACTGCTCGTCGGTCTCATTCGGATACCCAACAATAATATCAGTAGTAAGAGCCACATTAGGAATAGCAGCCTTAATCTTCCTGACAAGTTCCAGGTACTGTTCCCGAGTATATTTACGAGCCATAATTTTCAAGACGTCTGTAGATCCTGATTGAACAGGGAGGTGTATATGCGGCATTAGGTTTCCGCCTTTTGCAAGAACCTCAATAAGCCGATCATCGAAATCCCTTGGATGGCTTGTGGTAAAACGCACCCTTGGAATATCGATTTTACGGATCTCATCCATCAAATCACCAAGCCCATACTGGATATCTTCAAAGTCTTTACCATACGCATTCACGTTTTGGCCTAGAAGGGTTACTTCCTGGTAACCTTGCGCTGCTAAATGGCGGACTTCCTGAATGATATCCTCTGGGCGTCGGCTGCGTTCTTTACCGCGTGTATACGGAACAATACAATACGTACAGAACTTATCACAGCCATACATGATGTTAACCCAGCCTTTGATATTCCCTCGGCGTACTTTGGGAAGATTCTCAATGACATCGCCTTCTTTGGACCATACTTCAACTACCATCTCTTTAGACATATAGGCTTCGTTTAGAATGTTTGGAAGTCGATGGATATTATGGGTACCAAAGATCATATCGATATGTTGATGCTTCTTAAGAATCCTGTTGACCACCGATTCTTCCTGGGACATGCAGCCACATACACCTATGAGCAAGTTAGGCTTTTCCATCTTTAATGCCTTCAGGTGGCCGATTTCACCGAATACCTTGTTTTCCGCATTCTCGCGGATTGCGCATGTGTTAAGAAGGATTACGTCCGCATCTTCGGTTTTGTCGGTCGGTTCATAGCCAAGGGCCATGAAGATACCAGCCATTACTTCTGTATCATGCTCGTTCATTTGGCAGCCATAGGTCCGTATGTAAAACTTCCTGCCATCTCCCATTCCTCTAAACTCCTCAGAAATGGTGAAGTCACTATGATATTTTACTTCTTCTTTGCCGCGTTTCTTTGCATCCTTCAAGGAAGGGGGTACAAAAACAGTTTCAAAGTACTTGCTGTAATCCTTGGCGGATTTTTTGTCCGTTGGATTAGCTTGGTTTGAATCTAAGCGTTGGTTTTCGTTCAATGGTTCAATGCCCCTTTCTTAATTTTATCAATTGATGATAAATTGGTGGTTGGAACAATTTTTTATCATTTTAATTGAATGAAATGACAAAATTTAATAAAATTGTGCACATTACTATAGTATAAATGGTTAATCGGCTTAAAACAATAGAAAATAGAAGTAGTCTGCGGTATCTGCCATTGTCCCTCACAAACAACCACCTAATTTGTAGGTCTGTCTACAAAGAGAGAGTTATGTTATTTTGATGGATAGGCAGTTGGAGGTTTTGACCAGAATGGGAGTTTTTCTAGAAGTGCCGCGGTTGAAGGAGAAATTTCGGTTAGGCTGACAAAACATGGGTTGAATGGGAAACCCAATTAATAACCACAGCGTTACGTTTTTTGTTTTCAATATAAAAAAGACCCCAAAAGCTAAGTTTTGGGGTCTTTCTATTGTTGCCCGGCAGCGTCCTACTCTCACAGGGGCTTACGCCCCAACTACCATCGGCGCTGAGAAGCTTAACTTCCGTGTTCGGGATGGGAACGGGTGTGGCCTTCTCGCCATAACTGCCAGACTATATGAGGGTTGTTCCCTCAAAACTGGGTAATCGTAAAGGAAGAATTAGAAGAACACGAAGCAATCAAATATGGTTAAGTCCTCGATCTATTAGTATCAGTCAGCTCCACACGTCGCCGCGCTTCCACCTCTGACCTATCAACCTGATCATCTTTCAGGGATCTTACTTCTTGCGAATGGGAAATCTCATCTTGAGGGGGGCTTCATGCTTAGATGCTTTCAGCACTTATCCCGTCCGCACATAGCTACCCAGCGATGCCTTTGGCAAGACAACTGGTACACCAGCGGTGCGTCCATCCCGGTCCTCTCGTACTAAGGACAGCTCCTCTCAAATTTCCTGCGCCCACGACGGATAGGGACCGAACTGTCTCACGACGTTCTGAACCCAGCTCGCGTACCGCTTTAATGGGCGAACAGCCCAACCCTTGGGACCGACTACAGCCCCAGGATGCGATGAGCCGACATCGAGGTGCCAAACCTCCCCGTCGATGTGGACTCTTGGGGGAGATAAGCCTGTTATCCCCGGGGTAGCTTTTATCCGTTGAGCGATGGCCCTTCCATGCGGAACCACCGGATCACTAAGCCCGACTTTCGTCCCTGCTCGACTTGTAGGTCTCGCAGTCAAGCTCCCTTGTGCCTTTACACTCTGCGAATGATTTCCAACCATTCTGAGGGAACCTTTGGGCGCCTCCGTTACATTTTAGGAGGCGACCGCCCCAGTCAAACTGCCTGCCTGACACTGTCTCCCACCCCGATAAGGGGTGCGGGTTAGAATTTCAATACAGCCAGGGTAGTATCCCACCGACGCCTCCACCGAAGCTGGCGCTCCGGCTTCTCAGGCTCCTACCTATCCTGTACAAGCTGTACCAAAATTCAATATCAGGCTGCAGTAAAGCTCCACGGGGTCTTTCCGTCCTGTCGCGGGTAACCTGCATCTTCACAGGTACTATAATTTCACCGAGTCTCTCGTTGAGACAGTGCCCAGATCGTTACGCCTTTCGTGCGGGTCGGAACTTACCCGACAAGGAATTTCGCTACCTTAGGACCGTTATAGTTACGGCCGCCGTTTACTGGGGCTTCGATTCAGAGCTTCGCGTGAGCTAACCCCTCCTCTTAACCTTCCAGCACCGGGCAGGCGTCAGCCCCTATACTTCGCCTTGCGGCTTCGCAGAGACCTGTGTTTTTGCTAAACAGTCGCCTGGGCCTATTCACTGCGGCTCTTCAGGGCTATGAACCCTAAAGAGCACCCCTTCTCCCGAAGTTACGGGGTCATTTTGCCGAGTTCCTTAACGAGAGTTCTCTCGCTCACCTTAGGATTCTCTCCTCGCCTACCTGTGTCGGTTTGCGGTACGGGCACCTTTCATCTCGCTAGAGGCTTTTCTTGGCAGTGTGGAATCAGGAACTTCGGTACTAAATTTCCCTCGCTGTCACAGCTCAGCCTTCACGGGAAGTGGATTTGCCTGCTTCCCAGCCTAACTGCTTAGACGCACATGTCCAATAGTGCGCTTACCCTATCCTCCTGCGTCCCCCCATTGCTCAAACGATGAAGAGGTGGTACAGGAATATCAACCTGTTGTCCATCGCCTACGCCTTTCGGCCTCGGCTTAGGTCCCGACTAACCCTGAGCGGACGAGCCTTCCTCAGGAAACCTTAGGCATTCGGTGGATGGGATTCTCACCCATCTTTCGCTACTCATACCGGCATTCTCACTTCCAAGCGCTCCACAAGTCCTTCCGGTCTTGCTTCGACGCCCTTGGAACGCTCTCCTACCGCGGACACCATAAGGTGTCCACCCACAGCTTCGGTGATACGTTTAGCCCCGGTACATTTTCGGCGCAGAGTCACTCGACCAGTGAGCTATTACGCACTCTTTAAATGATGGCTGCTTCTAAGCCAACATCCTGGTTGTCTAAGCAACTCCACATCCTTTTCCACTTAACGTATACTTTGGGACCTTAGCTGGTGGTCTGGGCTGTTTCCCTTTTGACTACGGATCTTATCACTCGCAGTCTGACTCCC
>NZ_CP012602.1:5157500-5265381 GCF_001278805.1 Bacillus sp. FJAT-18017
ATCGCCAAACCAAGCAAGACAGCAGTAGCTGCTGTAATAATTGGGACAAAACGTTTTCCGGCAAAGAAACCAAGATAAGATGGCAGTTCAATTTCATAGAATTTGTTATATAAGGCAGCCGCAATTATACCAACGATAATTCCCCCAAACACACCAGTTTGAAGAGTTGCCACTCCAAGTACATTTGCATAATTCAAGCCATTTACATCTTCAGAAGTAAGACCCAGGACTGTACCCATCGTAACATTCATAATGAGATAGCCGATTATTGCTGCCAGCCCGGCGGTGCCCTCTCCACCTGCCAGACCGACTGCGACGCCGACCGCAAATAGAAGCGGAAGGTTACTAAAGATAATGTCACCCGCTTTTTGCATAACAGCCGCAACCATTTCTACCGCATTGTTATCCAAAAACGGTGCGATATCCAGCAGGACAGGGTTTTGCAGCGCCGCACCTAGCGCCAACAGAATACCAGCGGCGGGAAGAAGTGCGACAGGAAGCATCAGTGCTTTACCAACTTTTTGTAAAACACCAAAGATTTTTTTAAACATCGTATGATTCCTCCTAAACTCAATTTTGGATCCTCACATAAGTCAACAAACGCAAAAAAGGCATGAGTTCAGAAAACAATTGCAACAGAGAAAGGGCTGGAATTAATTTACCCCAAAGAGGGCAAATAATCCCGTTTCCTAACTCCATGGCAACTATCTTCTTTACTCATGCCTGATCGAATCAGTAACACGTAAAAAGATGAATGCTATTTTATTTTTTTCTGCAGTCTTTGCAAGTGCATAGTCAGGTAAACTGCCTCCGCATCAAAGACTGGCTGTTTCAGCGTCTGTTGCATTACCTTGATGAGCTTCCAAGATAAATTGTAGCATATTGGATATAATTCTTTCAATAGTTGAGATATTGTTTCAGGCTCTTCCACCTTCTCACCATTTTTCACCCGTTCGATGGCAAAACGCAGGTGACGCACTAATCTCATGTAGTCCACGCTTTCCTTGTCGATAGTAATATCAAGTTGTTCTTCAATCATTTGTACCAAATTTGTCACTAGTTGCGAATGCTTGTTTACATCGGATAACTCTTTGTTGGTCAAAGCACTATGGATGTGAAGAGCAATAAATCCGGCTTCCCCTTCAGGCAAGTGAATTCCTGCCCTTTCTTCAAAAACTTGCATCACAGACTTGGCAATACTATATTCTGTCGGATAAAGGGCTTTTGTTTCGATTAAGAAAGGATTTCGGATTTCCATGCCGTTAGTTACCCTGCTGACCGTAAACATTAAGTGGTCCGTAAGTGCAACATGAATATGCTCATTTAACGTTCCAGGTACCTTCTCTTTAATTAATTCAATTGCAGAAATGATATGCCTCTGTAAACCCTCCTCCAGAAACGGGAGAAGCTGGATATAGCTTTTTTGTTCTTTCTCGCTTTTTAAGACAAAGACCTTTTCTGCTATCCCGGGATCAAGTACCTCTTTAGGTTTACGATTAAATCCAATCCCTTTTCCTATCAAAACAACCTCGCCATAGTCTGGATGGTCTGCAATAAGTACATTATTATTTAGAATCTTGTTAATAGACAAGCTTGCCATGTAGCCCGCACCTGCTTTTCCTACATTAGGGTTGTACTATTAACTCTAAAAGAGACTTATAGGATAGTCAAATGTTTGTACCTTCATAGCAGAACCGAAAAAGAACCAGCCAATACGGCCGGTTCTTTGACAAATCCTATTCTGTCAGGAAGATAAAATAAAGCAGGAATATAGCAAAGAACAAATACATGATCGGATGAATCTCTTTCTTTTTCCCTGCAACAAGCATCGTGATCGGGTAGAAGATGAAACCAGCCGCAATCCCGGTTGCAATGCTCGAGGAAAGTGGCATTGTGATAATTGTCAAAAAGGATGGAACTGCAATCTCAAAACGGTTCCACTCTATTTTACCCAGATTCGAAACCATCAGGACCCCGACAATAACTAATGCCGGTGCCGTGACTGGTGATGTTACCACCGATAGAAGCGGGAAGAAAAATAGTGACAGAATGAAGCAAGCCGCTGTGACAAGAGCCGCTAGACCCGTTCTCGCACCCGCCGCAACCCCAGCGGTTGATTCAACATATGAAGTTGTTGTTGATGTCCCAAAGACCGAACCGACCAATGATGCAATTGAATCCGCGAAAAGCGCACGGCCAGCACGAGGCAATTTATTATCTTTCATTAATCCTGCTTGATTTGCAACAGCCACTAATGTTCCCGCATTATCAAAGAAGTCAACAAACAAGAATGTCAAGATGATGCCAAGCATTGTAGAAGTATAAAATGAAGCGTCATTAAAAGATGAGAACAACGCACCAAAGGTTGGTTCAATGCTAGGAACTGGACCAACCACGCCTGTAGGCATTTTAATAAGGTTAAAAATAATGCCTACAATAACAGTAATCACAATTCCATAAAATACAGCACCGCTTATTTTCCTAGTCATCATAATGACAGTTATCAGCAAGCCAAAAATTGCAAGCAGTGTATTACCCGAAGTCAAGTCACCCAATCCTACAAGGGTCGCATCGTTATTAACAATTATCCCCGCATTTTTCAATCCAATAAATGTAATGAACAGGCCTATTCCAGCACCAACTGCATACTTTAATTCCACAGGTATAGCATTAATGAGTTTTTCACGCCAGCCTGATATCGTTAATAACAAGAAGAATACACTTGATATAAAAACCGCTGCCAGGGCATGCTGCCACGGCGCACCGTGGCCAAGTACTACTGAATAAGCAAAGAAAGCGTTCAAGCCCATCCCTGGAGCTAAGGCAATCGGGTATTTTCCAATCAGCCCCATAATAATGGAACCAGCCGCAGCTGCCAATGCTGTTGCTACAAAGACTGCCCCATGATCCATTCGCATTGCATCAGGCAAGCCATCAACATCGGCTAATGTCAATGTAAGCGGGTTAACGACCAAGATATATGCCATTGCAAGGAAAGTCGTAATACCGCCGATTATTTCCCTGCGGAAGTTCGTTCCAAGCTCCTCAAACATGAAGTACTTCTTCATATTAATATCCCCCTAATTGAAATTCCTTTTTTAAAAAACAAAAAGCGCCCCGGTACAAAACCGCCGGGACGCTGACAAAGGCAAATATAAACAGTTAGCCAAAGAGAGGCAAACCAATCTATATTACCTCGTAGTCAAGCTATTTACGGCAGCCTGGTAGAGACTTCCGGGCCATATCCCCGGCATTATACGAAGCAAACATATGAAATTTATAAGTACTTTGTTATTTTATCAGGTGGACTGGTTGGCGTCAATAAAATACGAACGATTTTTAATATGAATTAAAAATCGTTCGTATAGTTGTTATTCCCATTCAATTGTAGCAGGCGGCTTGCTTGTGATATCGTAAACAACCCGGTTAACATGCGATACTTCATTAACAATTCGAGTTGAAATCGTTTCAAGGACATCCCAAGGTATCCTTGCCCAATCAGAGGTCATTCCATCAATACTGGTAACCGCCCGGATGCCAATTGTGTGATCATAGGTTCTGGCATCTCCCATAACCCCAACACTCCGTATATCCGGAAGCACGGTAAAGTATTGCCAGATTTCTCGTTCTAACCCGGCTTTTCTAACTTCTTCGCGCAAAATAGCATCAGATTCGCGGACAATTTCAAGCTTATCCTCAGTAATTTCTCCTAGAACACGGATACCAAGGCCCGGGCCGGGGAATGGCTGCCTCCAAACAATTTCATCCGGAATGCCGAGCTCACTACCAAGTGCGCGTACTTCATCTTTAAACAATGTGTTAAGCGGCTCAATTAATTGGAATTGCATATCTTCAGGCAGCCCGCCGACATTATGATGTGATTTTATTGTCTGGGCAGTTGCTGTCCCGCTCTCAATAATATCGGTATATAGCGTCCCCTGAGCCAAATAGTCGATTCCTTCAAGCTTACTGGCCTCATCGTCAAAAACATAAATAAACTCATTGCCAATAATCTTTCGCTTTTGCTCAGGGTCGGATACTCCCCGGAGCTTATCCATAAAGCGATCGCGGGCATCAACTTTGATGACATTCATATTAAAACCATCAGCAAATGTCTTCACTACCTGCTCGGCTTCCCCTTTGCGTAAAAGCCCATGGTCAACGAAAATGCAAGTAAGCTGGTCGCCAATTGCCTTATGAATTAAAACAGCAACAACAGAGGAATCAACCCCGCCACTAAGGGCGCATAATACCTTTTTATCCCCAACGGTCTGTCGGATTTTTTCCATTTCAAATTCTATGAAGTTCTCCATCGACCAAGTACCGCTACAGCCGCAAATTCCCATAACAAAATTTTGAAGCAGCTCATTTCCGTGCACAGAATGACGTACCTCAGGATGAAATTGTACGCCATACAGCTTCCGATCCTCATCACTCATGGATGAAATCGGACAGGACGGACTATCTGCATCCGCAGTAAAACCTGGAGGAACCTCAGTAACCAGGTCGCCGTGACTCATCCAGACAACCTGGTTTTCAGGCAATCCGCTAAATAGCCGGCTCTCCCGCCCGACAGAAATTGCTGCCTTTCCATACTCACGGTTTTTAGCTTTTTCAACCTTTCCGCCAAAATGAACAGCCATCAGTTGCATGCCATAGCATATCCCTAGTACCGGAAGCCCCAATTCAAAAATGCCTTCATCACAACGAAATGAATTTTCATCATATACACTATTCGGCCCGCCGGAAAGAATAATACCTTTAGGATTCAGCGCCTTAATTTCTTCAGCCGTCATCGTATGCGGGTGAAGCTCGCTGTAAACTCCAAATTCCCTAATCCGTCTAGTGATAAGTTGATTGTACTGACTGCCAAAATCGAGGACCACGACCATTTCCTGGTCCAAATTCCCACTAATCATATTCATATTTTCCACCTCAGCTTTAGTATGTACACAAAGCAGGAAACACACCTCTTCAACAAATAAAAAAACCGGAATCCTGCCCTTTTTAAAAACAAAAAGAAGGCAGAATTCCGGCTAAGGCCCTGAAATTACTGCCTTCATAGTCAGGCCATTTACGGTGGCCCGGTAGAGACTTTCGATCCATATCATCGAGGATATATGAAGGTTGCGTACGATTCAATTATTTTATCATTTTAGCCATTCATCTGCATTCGGTCAAGAGATTGTCTTTTTAATTAATTTTTCCCACAATTTTTTATTATCCTGCCAGGTTCCTTTAGGCAATTCATGTTTGTATAGATAGTGTTCATAATAGGATGTAAGCTTGCCCATTTCCCTCGAAGAAAAGAAGTGATCGATGTAGCCTGCATAGTTCCTGAGCGTCTGGCCTTCTTTTCTCCTTAAGCCATATCGGCCCAGCTGTTTTAACAAGGCAATGTACGCTTTGGCGAATTGATCATCATTATTGGCAAATTTGAACCTGAGAACCAGATAATAAGGGAGCCAACTCCCCCGCTTTCTGTATATTAAAAAAGCTGCCGCAAGAACTGCCATTATGCCCGCCACTATCCACTTCCACTTATTCTTAACGAACTGTCTTGCTTCTTCCATAGCACTCAGTCCTGCAATCTCCTGCTGGGCTACAGGATCAACCTCCTCCAATGGATCGATTTCGTTGCGAGGATTGGAATCACTTGGACTCGGAGAGGAATCGGGAGTAGCACCGGATGAATTTTGATCTATACTACGGTCAATTTGAATGCTATTAGAAAAACCTATAGTCGGTTCGAATGGGATCCACCCAAGGTTTGGAAGATATACCTCGACCCATGAGTGGGCATTGTTATTTGTAACTTCAAAGAGGCGCTCCTGAGATCCTTCTTTTCCAACCGTCTTTAGTTCTCCTTCTGTGTAACCTTTAACCCACCGTGCCGGAATCCCAATGCTTCTTAACATTACAGTCATCGAGGTGGAGAAATTATCACAATACCCTTGTTTTGTATCAAACAGAAATTGGTCAACGTAATCCTCATTATCACCAGGAACAGCTACCTCCTTCTGATCATAGGTAAAACCATTGCTATCGAAATAGTTCTCAACCGACTTCGCCTTGTCATACCAGTTATCCGCCCCGCCCGCAATCTCCTTGGCAAGCTCTTTTACCCTTTCTGGGAGCTCCTCTGGGAGTTGGGTATAGCGTTCAACAAATGCTTCGCTCATCTTCTCGTTATTCGATCCATCCGCCAATCTTAAGTCTTCCATTTTGAAGGCCGGAACCACATATTGAAAGGAAAAATTATCAAGCTTAACCGGACGGCCACTGTCAACAGTAAGTATTTTCTCAGAAACAGGGTCCATTGTATAGGTCACACCGGGATCAGATTGAATCTGTTTGACAGTTGTTGGGTAGGCGATGTGCGGGTACTTCAACAACATAAATATATTGGCCTTTTCTTCTTCCATCTTTACACTTGCAGGATATCCTTCCAGCGGGACAGAATCCTCTTGTGTGAATTCCAGGGCGTCAGCACCGCGGTCAGATACGATCCAGCCTTTTCCGGTGTATACATCCTTCGTTTCTACCCTCCAGTATTGCCGGCTTTCAGCTTTTGCCCTAAACACAATTGTGTCATCCGGTAAAAACGGCCCGCCAAGCCTGGAATCATTTGTTCCATAACCAATTCGGGAAACCCCGCCACTGCCGGAGCCGCTGTTATCATTAAAAGATTTCAAAAATGGAACAGGATCCGGCCATACCGGGTCAGCCTTTGGTGCCGCGTAACCAACTGCTGTGCTGAAGAAAATCATAATAGCAAGAGGGACCATCCATTTGCGGGCAAGTGTGGAATTTCCGCCAAGCTTTCCCTCAGCCAATAGGCGGGAATAAGTCAATATTCCCATTACTAAAAATCCCGCAACGACCGCCCTGACAATTGATGCATTTCCGTTATAGTTCGTAAATGTGTCGATGACAGTGATATAAATTATAGTCATAAGAAAAAAGACAAATATGCGGCGCCGGTTTAAAAGCCAATATTGAATCAGATATACCATGAGCCAAAGAAGGAGGAAGAACATAATTGTCCTGAAACTATTGGAAAGCTGCTGGAAATCCAAACTAATGATTAAGCTAAGATTTACTTTAATATCCACAAAAAACCGTTTCCACCATTCAATCTTAAAAAAGCCGCCAGTAAAATAAAGCCTATAGATGGCATAGCACATGTAAAACGTTTTAATAAAAAACTGCATGGCCGCCGGCAGCTTAAATATTGGCCCTGCAAACGAAATCAGCAGGAAAATCAAAAAGACTTCTATTTGTTCGGTATCCGTCAGTTCCTGAACCGGCCTAAGCCATTCCCATATTAGCAAGAAGCCCAGTCCGTAAAGGATTAGCGAAGTAGTATCTCTCTTCGTTGCATTTGTGCTCATCTCAGGGTCACCTCCGAAAAGGCTGTTTCAAATTGGTGCTCATGAACCATGATCACCCTGACACCCCTCGTATTCCCCACCGTTTTTAGAGACAATTCTTCATTAGATGGAGACTCTTTCTCATTTTTTAAAAGAAAAATTGTCACCATCCCCTTCTTTTGTCCGAGAAAGCTTGCTTTTTCAATTAACTGCTTCGTAAGTGTTGAAGTCACGATCATCATCGTTACATTTTGTCCGGTATAAAACATTTCCGCTTCAAGAACTTTATCAACTGATACTGCGCAAACTGGCTGAACCTTGGCAAGATGATAAAAAATTTGCTGAAGATGGGACTCTCCACCCCGGATTGGAAATGATGCTCTCTCCCTTGTTACGGTAAGAAGTCCAACTTGAGCCCCTTTTTTCAAAATAGCTCTTGTGACAGATGCTGTGAATGAAACATTCGCCTCAAAACGGGGTTCTGGCGCGCAATCCAAGACAACCATTACATCATGCGATTGCCTTTGCTCAAATTCCTTTGTCATAATTTCATTACGCTTTGCGGTAGCCTTCCAGTTAATCCACGAGAAACGATCACCGGGCTGATAATCCCTAATGCCAATTGCCATAGTTGTATCCCGCTGAACCCTCTCCCTTGAAGCAGTCATACCCTGATCGTAGTGATTTTCAAATGGCCGGTAAAGCATTTCTGTAAAGGATGGATAGACAATAATTTTACTGTCAGATTTTGCTTCTCGTTCTTTTTCAATCATTCCAAGCAAGTCTCCTGTTTTAAGTTTAACGGAATGAAAGATATGTTCCCCACGAGGCAAATCATCGATTGAATAGTCAAAGATTATTTCCTTTTTGAAGCCCGGAAATAATAAAGCCTTTTTTCCAGGAGTTTTCAACGTTTCGCTTAAAAGATCTTCAACAAAAATATAAAACAGCGGGAAAGAATTGGTACGCCTAAGAATCATTTGGACCTTGAGCGGTTCCCCTGCATTAAATTCGTGCTTTGGCAAATGCCGTTCAATTTGAACATCCATTATTGGATAGAGGGAAACAGCAATTGAGTAGATTGCAAAAGGCAGGAAACTGTAAAACAAAAACCAGCTGACAAACCCGCCTTGGAACATCGCGTAGCAAAAAGCCAAAACCACAAGAACAAGTAAGACAATGAACTTCCAAGTATGCTTAATTGCCGCCAGCTTTTCCTTCATTATTTCACGAGCCTTTGAACCGGTACCGGCACTCTCGCAACGATGCGGTTAATGATTTCCTCTGCGGTAATTCCTTCGAACTTGGCCTCGGATTTCAAAATCAATCGGTGGGAAAGGACAAATGGGGCAAGGTATTGAATATCATCCGGAAGTACATAGTCCCGTCCATAGATGAATGCATATGCCTGGGCTGCTTTCATCAAACCAATCGAACCACGCGGACTGGCACCTAAATAAACATTTTCATGAACTCTTGTCCTGTTAGAGATATCAACTATGTACCGTTTAACCGTCTCATCGACAAACACAAGCTTAATTTCCTTTTGGAGATCTCTTAGTTCTTGCAATGTGACAACGGGTTCGAGTTCCTCGATTGGAGGCGTGTTTTGAGCACGATTGAGTACTTCCATTTCCTCCGCAATTTCCGGATAGCCCATCTTCATTTTAAGCAAGAAGCGGTCAAGCTGGGCTTCTGGCAGAGGATATGTCCCCTCATACTCTATTGGGTTTTGTGTAGCCATAACAAAGAAAGGCTTTTCAAGTCGGCGCGTAACTCCATCTATTGTTACACTTTGTTCCTCCATTGCTTCTAGGAGGGCGGATTGTGTTTTCGGGGAGGTCCGGTTTATTTCGTCCGCCAGAATGATGTTGCCCATAATAGGGCCTGGACGAAACTGAAATTCCAGTTCCTTCGGATTGTATATGGAAATCCCCGTCACATCAGAAGGAAGAAGATCTGGGGTGAACTGAATTCTTCTGAAAGTTGCGCCAACAGACTTTGACAGAGAGCGGACCATCATTGTTTTCCCTACACCTGGAACATCCTCCAGCAGCACATGTCCTTCGGCTAATAATGCCACCAGGCTTAGTTCCGCTACATTACGCTTGCCTGTCATTACCTTCTCAATATTCATCAAAATTTTGTTGATGTTAAGATTCATTGTTTCACGCGCCATCTTATTCCTCCCGCTTTCTATGATTGATAATCCCATGTTCTTATAGTAAGTTTATCATACATAAGATAATTCTATAAATTCTGTAAAATTCCTGTTGCCATAAAAAAACTGAATAAAAACCGATTATTAATTGACGATTTACACATGGTAAAAGTTTCAATTTTTTTGAATTAATATTAAAAGGATGGCTTTTGGATGCGGCTTGATACGGTGATTATGAATGAACAGTTTGCTTATGAAATTTTAAATTGGCACTATGAACCCCCTTATGACTTTTATAATAGCGATCCTTCCCCAGAAGGAATGAAAGAGCTTCTTGAAAATACTTATGTTGTTCTAGTAGATGAGAATGGGAATTTGGTAGGGTTTTATTGCAAGGGGCCTGCCGCACAAGTTCCTGCTGGAAGGGAATTTAAAGCCTACCCAGAGGGTTTTATTGATATTGGCCTTGGAATGAATCCTAAACTTACAGGAAGAGGCTTTGGAAAAGAGTTTTTCTCATTCATACTTAATGATATAAGTTTGGAACATCCAGGCTGTACATTCCGGCTTACCGTCGCGGCTTTTAATTTGCGGGCAATAACCTTATATCGTAAGGAGGGATTTAAGGAGATCTGCCGCTTTCAAAGCGGTTTTATTGAATATATCGTCATGACAAGGATATCTTCTAGTTCGATGTCCAAAAAATATAAAGATTAGGTGAAACTAAACCTATAACCAATACGTAAAATAAATACGAAAAGAAAGGGGACGGAAATATGAATAATGTATCAACAACCCTTAAGTGGGTTTCAGGAGGCCTTGAGGCTTTGCTGGGAATCCCTGTACTCGGCGGGCTAATCATTATTTCTACAGCCTGGACGCCGCTATTTTTAATGGCCATCCTTCATATCGTTACAATTGTCTTTGCAGTTAAGGAAAATGAACCGAAAGCGGGAAACATCCTCGGCCTGGTTACATCTTTACTCGGCTGGATTCCTGTACTGGGCATGATCATGCATATGATTTCCGCGGTCGTTATACTGATCGATGCATACCGTTCACAAAACAGGACAGCCCGCCAAAGCTGGTAACAGAATGAGGATTCCCTATCCAGGAAAGCCTCTTTTACGTTCCAACTAGATCATTGCATACAAAAGGGCAGCTGACCAAAGTCAGCTGCCCTTTATTACATTTGCTTTAACCATTTATAGGCTCAAAGGCCATTTCTTCAGAAATCAAATGAAGAATAGTATCCCTGTCGCTTTTAGTTTTATATGCATATTCTTCCTGGTAAGACTCCGGCCCTTTTCCGGTTATGATGAAGCCATCACCTTTCCCTAAAGAGTTTATGACAAAAGCTATTGTTTCGGTACGGTCTTCTATGATGGTAATATTCTGATAAGGTTTGCTTAATTCCTTTAACTCCTCTATCATCTGTTCTTTTTCCACACCATTTAAATCATCAAGAGTCAAATAGACATGGCTGCAAATAGCCTGGCTGATTTCAACCATTTCGCGGCGTTTGGATGAATCCCGCTTTCCTCTGAAACCAAATATATGATAGAGATCTTTTTCAACACAATGGCTTGCTGTTTCTAAAGCGTGGCGCAGCCCATCTGGAGTATGGGCATAATCGATAATCGCTTTTGAGCCAGTAGGAAGTTCGATTTGCTCAAATCTTCCGGGCACTCCTTGAAAACATTGCAAAGCTGTGATCACTTGTTCGGGTGTAAACCCAATATCTCTTGCACATATATAGCTTCCCAAAGCATTATATACATTATGTTTTCCTGGGATTTTCATATTAACTGTATATTCTTTTCCGTTATCTTCAATTACCAGGGACAGCTGGGGAGCTGAAATAAACGATTTAAGCTGGATTGTTTCCTTCTTCATTCTATGGCTAAACGATATAGAAGGGACCCGCTCCTGTGCCAATTCCTCATCCATTTTTTCACCCCAGGGAGTATACGCTCCAACTATCCCTTTTCCTTCAGGTTTCAGACACTGAAATATCATTTTTTTCGCCTGAAAATATTCCTCTATATCAGAATGATAGTCAAGGTGCTCGTGGCTAAGATTGGTGAAAATAGCATAGTCTAGCATCGGGCCAGCAACCCGGTACTGGTCTAGTCCATGTGAGGACACTTCCATCACCACAAATTCATCCTTGCTTTCATGAATCATTTTTTGAAACGAAATAGCATCAGGTGTTGTTAATGTTGATTTATGCCGTTCCCCATTTAAAAAATATTCCACTGTTCCTAGCAAAGATGATGTCTTCCCATTGTAAGTCAGGATGTGGTGTAAGAGATATGCTGTGGTTGTTTTTCCATTTGTACCGGTAATACCAATCATTTTATGTTTGTTTTGAGGCTGCCCATAAAAAGAGTTTGCCAATGCCCAAACCAAATGCCTCGAATTGGGCACTTTGAAATAAGGAGTTGGCCGAACATCTTCAATTTCGCGCTCACCTATTATGGCAGCTGCTCCATTCTTAATCGCTTGCCTAATAAACTCATGTCCATCAGAATCATGTCCAGAGATTGCCACGAATAGATTACCTTGTTTAATTTTTCTTGAATCGGACTCAATCCCAGTAATAATACTATCGTTATTGCAGGAGATTCCGACCTTGCGAAGCAATTCCGTTAAAGTAATCTGCATTTTAAATTCCTCATTATTATTCTTATGAACCTTAGTATTTTTCGAAATTTGACGAATTATATACATAAAAATACTATACACAAAAAATGTTGGATGAATAAACATTGGGTACCTGTATTTATCAAAATAGTCTGAAAGGCCCTCTGACCATCCAAAATATGCAAGTATCCATGAATTCCTTATTCCTAAATATGAAACTTTGGTCCAAGTCGATAAAGTCGCTGTTGCCAAAAGAAAAAGGCCTATCCTCAAAAGGTTAGGCCTCTATCCCCAAAGTCTAACCAACTGTCCGGACCCATTTTCTTAATTCGTCCAACTGTTGGGTCTAATCCCTTATCCTAGCGGGGGGTGACCCCCTCACTGATTGAAAAGTATATCTGTTCTTTGAGGATTGTCTAGCTCCACAAGGAAAGCTTCCCCGAAAATGCATCGCACGAAATTACGCGATTGTGTAATGAGGAGCGCCTAGCGCCGAGTGTACTTCGGTCCCCTCGTTACGATAAGTCAACATCGATTCGCTTGCGCTCATCGTGTTTCCTTTACCCCACCTTAAGGGACAGTAGGCCTCCTTCGTCGGCAACTGTCCCTAAAGGTCCGATTCATTCACCTAACCATCAGCAAAAAGCGCTGATGGAAGGTTCATTTTATCTCCTTCGAGGCCCTCCAGTCCATACGGCGCTAAGCAAGGCGCTTCCGCTTTTCTCGATTATCTCTTCCCTTTGTCATAAATTTCACCCAATGCTTTTGGAGCGCGATTTGATTTAGAGAAAAAGATTAATAACAATAACGTCAATACATACGGTAAAATCATGAACAAATCGGTGAAGCTGCTTGGCAATGCCATTGACTGGGCAATAAACGTTCCCCCGGATTTCGCAAACCCGAATAAAAGACAAGCGCCTAAAGTAGGGAGAATCCTCCAATTCCCAAAAATTAAGGCAGCGATCGCCAAGAATCCATATCCCATATAAATATTTGATGAAAAGTTAGCTGAAATGGAATAGGCAAAACACATGCCGCCCAGACCAGCTAGCACACCCGATATAAGAACTGCGGAATATCTAATTTTTGATACATTTACACCCGCTGCATCAACTGCATGGGGATTTTCTCCGCTGGCTCTTAGACGCATGCCAAATTTTGTTTTATATAAAAGATACCAGGCAAAAATGGCTATCACGATGATAATTACTTCGAACGGATACACATTTGTAAAGACCGCACCAATCACTGGTATAGAGGACAAACCCTCAATCGTAAACCGCTCGGATACACCCAAACGAAACTTGTCCGAAGCCGATCCAAATACAAGGGCATTTATTTGAGTCGTTAAAAAGGTCGTTAGTGCTAATGCCAATATATTTATGACAACACCACTGATCACTTGGTCTGCCTTAAACTTAATGCTTAGTACAGCATGAATAATCGAAAACCCCATCCCGCCAATCATCGAAAAAAGTAACGCGACATAAACAAGATCTTGAATATCTCTGCCAGAAGCATTTGCGATTAGTACAGCTGAAAGTGCCCCGATGAATGCCCCGAAACCTTGAAAGCCTTCGAGTGCTAAATTGGTAATTCCGCTTTTTTCACTATATATGCCGCCTATTGCGATAATAAAAAGAGGCAGAGCAAAGGATAATCCATCAATAATTACTGTATTCATTATGATTCATTCTCCTTTCGTTCTACTTCTTTTTCCTTCAAGCGGCTGGCTTTATGTTTCAAGTATCCGCCACATGCACTAAACAATAGGATTAACCCGATGATAACAGAAGAAATTTCTTGTCTGATTCCAGCCTGTGAACTCATATATGTGCTTCCCTGATCAATAATCGATACTAAAAATGATGAAAAAATGACGCCAATTGGATGAGAGTTTCCTAATAGTGATACAGCAATTGAGTCAAAACCGATACTTGATAAAACCTTTGGCTGGATGGAAGAAAAATAACCTAAATAATATGTCACACCTGCCAGGCCAGCTAAACCACCTGACATAACCATTGCCAGGACCGTATTTTTTCCAACATTAATTCCTGCATACTTAGCTGCATTGCGATTGGAACCTACCGCTTTAATTTCAAAACCAACCACTGTTTTATCCATAACAAATTTAATTAAAATAGCGGTAATAATAGCTAAAATAAAGCCTAGTGGAATATCCATTTTCTGGTTGGCTATCTCAACATTAACTAAAGTCAACCTTGCTGCTTCTCCAATATACTTGGATTGTCTTGAAACAGGATCAATATAATACATGTGAATAAAAAAGCTTATCACATATTGAGCAATATAATTTAACATGATCGTCGATACGACTTCATTAATATTAAATCTATATTTTAGCCACCCTACTAATCCTCCCATCAAGCCTCCAGCGACAAGTCCGATTACCAGCACAAAGGGCTTGGCGAATATCGCATCCAAACCGCTGTAGCCAACGATTATCGTCGCTAAAAAACCAGAGACGAGCATTTGTCCCGAAACCCCAATATTAAAAAGACCTGCCCTAAATGCAACAGCAACCGCCAAACTTGCAAACACAAGTGGCGTCATCGCGTTTAGCAAACTCAAAAAATCAGTCAACATGCTCTTATAGCCAGCATAAGAAGGCTTAGGGAAGATTCCTGCCCCTTGGAGCAGATTGAAAAATGCCTGCAAGGGATTTTTGCCAATCAAAAGGATAACAACGGCTGCTGCAATAAAACTTATTAGGATGGAGACGAATGGAATGGAGATAGGCTGCCATTTCTCATTGCTTATTGGCTGAAGAAGACTATAACGTAAGCTTTTTCTTTTACTATCTTTATTCATGCTTTGCCCCCATCATATATTCGCCAACTTCATTCGTTGTTAACGAGTCACTGCTGGCGATTTTTTGAAATTGGCCATTATAAATAACTCCAATGGTATCCGCTATATTCATAATTTCATCCAGCTCCAATGAAACGAGCAAGATTGCTTTTCCTTTATCCCGTTCTTCAATAATCATTTTATGAATATTTTCAATCGCACCTATATCGACCCCTCGTGTTGGCTGAACGAAAATCATCAGCGGCGATTGCAATTCAATCTCACGGGCAATAATGGCCTTTTGCTGATTACCGCCGCTCATTGAGCGAACTTGCGTCTTAATTCCTTGTCCACTTCGAATATCATATTTATCAATCAATTTGCTGCCAAATTGGTCAATTTCATCTTTATTCAGGATTCCCTTACTGCAAAAAGGCTCCTGATAGTACTGCTTTAATGCTAAGTTAGTAGATAAATCAAAATCCAATACAAGTCCAAATCTTTGTCGATCTTCAGGTATATACGATATCCCAATTTCTGTTCTGTTTCTTATACTTTCAGTCGTAATGTCCTTACCCTGGAGGAGCACTTTTCCGCTATTAACACTAGTTAATCCGGCAATCGCATCTGCTATTTCAACTTGTCCATTATCTGCGACTCCCGCGATAGCAAAAATTTCGCCGCCATGGATGGTGAACGATACATCCTTAACTACTTCGAAACCATCTTCATTTTTAATCGTTAAGTTTTCAACCTTCAATACTTCCTCTTTCATTACAGCTGGGGCTTTATTAGATTCAAAATTTACTTCCCGTCCAACCATGAGCCGTGCCATTTCCCCCGTAGACGTTTCCTTTACATCCAACACGCCAACTAATTTTCCTTTATTCAAAACAGCACATCGATCGGCAACTTTCTTAATTTCTTCCAGCTTATGTGTAATTAAAATTATTGTTTTTCCACCGTTTCGCAGACCTTCGATAATACCAAGCAAGAAATCAATTTCTTGTGGCGTCAAGACTGCAGTTGGTTCATCGAAAATAAGAATTTCCGCTTCACGATAAAGCACCTTCAAAATTTCCACTCGTTGCTGCATAGAAACAGTCAGGTCGTCTATTTTTTTTGTAGCATCCACTTCTAAGCCGAAGTTTTTAGACAGTTCTTCAATTTTGCGATTGGCATTTCGAATGTCTACGTATGGAAAAAGACCTGCCAATTTTTTAATTGGCTCAACTCCCAAAATAATATTCTCTGTAATCGTATAATCGGAGACGAGCTTAAAGTGCTGATGGACCATGCCTATGTTAAGCTTTGCGGCATGATTGGGTGAGCTAATTTGCACTTTCTCACCACGAAGGAAAATTTCTCCTTCATCCGGTTCGTACATACCGCCAAGCATACTCATTAACGTTGATTTACCGGCGCCATTTTCCCCAAGCAAGGCAAAGATTTCCCCTTTATTAATGCCAATGGACACATCATCATTTGCCACTATTCCAGGAAATCGTTTGGTTATATGTTTCATTTCTACAATATAATCAGACATTTTTCTGCTCCTTTATTAGGAAAAATAAGAAGTTTATCATCCCCCAGAGATTGGGGAATGATAAACTTCTGCTGGTCATTTCATAATTTACTAGTTACTGTTATAAACCAGGGAACTTTTCTGGAGTATGGCCATTAAAATTGGAAGCAGGTACGATTGTACCGTCTTGCACTAACTTGTAAGCTTCATTCAATTTAGTAAGTGTATCGTCTGATAATTGATGGCGGCCTTCTTCTTTTATGAAACCAGTTGAATCTGTATCTGCATGAAGAACGACGTTTCCACCTTTAAAGCTTCCATCAACAACAGAATTCAATGATTTTTCAATATTCATACTCATGAATTTTACCGCAGATGTTAAAACAATATTTTCAGAACCATTTTTACCGTCATCAAATTGGTCAACATCGACACCAATTACTTTTACATCGTCTTTAGCTTCCTTAACTGCTGTGAATACACCATTCCCAGTCCCGCCTGCTGCAACAAAGATGATATCTGCTCCTTCTTTAATCAAGGCATTTCCAATCACTTTTCCAGTTGCTTCATCTGCAAAGGATCCCGCATAGTTGCCGCCAACATCTTTACCTTCTACATCTGTCCCTGCATAACCTGATAATTCAACAAGTTCAACGTTTTTACCGAAAACCGAATTCACATAATTTACACCTGATTCAAAGCCAAATTGATAGTTTACATTTGAAGGGTATGCAATACCATTTACTACGGCTACTTTATTTGATTTTGTTTCTAGTGCTGCAGCCATTCCTGCAAAAAAACCACTTTCTTGTTCAGCAAAATTCATCGCATAGATATTATCAAATTTTGTTTGGTCACCTACAGGTGCAGGTTCAGAGTCATTTAAAATAAATTTTTTATCAGGATTTTCTACAGCAATACTGGAAACACCGGCAAATTGGAATCCAGGTGTTACGATGACATCATAATCTGCCACAATATCAGCAACAGCTTGTACAGCCGCAGCAGGATCACCTGTTTCTTCTTTAATCGCCTTTACTGTTGCATGTGGATGCTTTTCAATAAAGCTCAATATACCGTTATAGTTATCTTCATTAAAGCTGCCATCATCAACGCCTGAAGGACTTGTTACAATGGCAATTTTCAACCCTTCTTTATCTGTTCCAGCCTTAGCTTCATTTTTCTTATCTGCGTTATTGCCGCACGCTGCCATAACAACAGTTAGTAAAGCAATGAATAAAATCATCGCAATTTTCTTAGTGCCTTTTGCCATTTAAAATCTTCCTCCCTGTTAATCTAGTTGAATTTCATATGTGTAAAAATTAAAAAAAGCACCGAGTAAAATACCGGTGCTTGACTTCAGGAAGGTAGATGCATGGAAATAAACACAAATATATCCCCATACATAATATACACAACCTCGTAGTCAAGCTATTTACGGCAGCTTGGTAGAAACTTTCGGGCCATATCCCCAATATTATACGAGAATAATATTTAATTTTTACTTCCCCATAGTAGCATCGGAGTATTCTTCTGTCAACAAAACATGAACAATTTTTAAAAAAGGAGACTTATTATCCGGAAATAATGAAAGATGCAATAATTGGATTCATGTTTAATTGGCTACAGTGTCTTCGATTCAAAATAGAGTAGATCACCTTTTTTATCGGTCTCCTCCTGAGAAGTTTATAATACAACAGAAATCAATTTTTCCGTCCCCACCCAAACAAAATTTCCTTTAGTTCATAGTATGTTAGGAGACTGTAAATATAGAGGTGAACTATGGAGAAGAGAGTACTAATAACAGGGGTTGCTGGCTTCCTGGGTTCTCACCTTGCCAAGGAATTAATAAATGAAGGAAATTTTGTAATTGGCGTGGATAATTTTAGCTCTGGAAAAAGTTCTAATATACAAAGTCTGCTTACCAATAATCGGTTTATGTTCAAGGAAATGGACTCATGTTCCCAATTATTATTGGAAGATCCCGACATAAATAATGTACACGAAATTTATCACCTCGCTTCCCCCGCTTCCCCCAAATATTATCAAGCCTTTCCTTTCGAAACTATAAATGTAAATACGATCGGAACAAGGAATATGCTTGAACTGGCTAAGCGGAATCAGGCAAAAATGGTCTATACCAGCACGAGCGAAGCCTATGGAGATCCCGAAGTCCATCCACAGCCGGAAACATATCGAGGTAATGTGAATACATGGGGGCCGCGCGCCTGTTATGATGAGGCCAAACGCTTAGGGGAGGTTTTTTGCTATGAATATTTCAAGCGATACAAGACAAAGGTCAAGGTAGCGCGAATTTTCAATACCTATTCTGCTGGATTAGCTAATGATGACGGGCGCGTTATTTCAAACTTTGTCACTCAGGCTTTAAAGGGTGAAGATATAACAGTGTATGGCGACGGGTCGCAAACTCGTTCCTTTTGTTATGTCAAAGATACTGTTAATGGGTTGAAGCTATTAATGGAAAAAGATGAGGCAAATGGAGAGATTGTTAATATTGGAAATCCGGTCGAATACTCCATAATTGAATTGGCCAATTTAGTTAAGAAACTTACCGTTTCTACTAGCTCAATAACTTTCCACCCACTTCCTGTCGACGACCCAAAAGTACGTCGCCCTGATATTATGAAAGCGGAACAATTACTGGGCTGGGTACCTTCCGTAACATTAAGTGAAGGTCTGCAAAAAACCATTCAAGAATGTAAAGTAAAGTTGGATATTATTTAGATAAATAACTTACTATTATAACGGGATAGAAAGAAAGGTGAAATTTGATGTTGTTTACAACAATAACGTGTACAAATCATCTTCCTCTTGCCCTAGTATTGGCAAAATCATTGAAGGCGTATCATCCTGAATCCAAAGTTGTACTTTGCTTACTTGAGGAGAGTATTCACCCAATCGCTGCGAGCAGCCCATATTTTGATGAAATTGTCTTGGCAAAAGATTTAGGGGTTCCTGATTTTTATAAAATGGTATTTAAATATAATGCTTATGAAAGCTCTTGTGCTATCAAACCCCATTTACTAAACTACCTTCTTAACAAATTCCAGGATGAAGAAAAATTCGTTTACTTGGACTCAGACATAAAAGTATATAGCCCTCTTGAAGAACTTAAGTACTTGTTAGACAATTATTCAATTGTTATAACTCCACATAGATTGGCACCACAAGATGAGTATTTTACAGATTGGGAGGAAGCAGTCAATCTAAAGGATGGAGTTTTTAACGGTGGATTGATTGGAATAAGAAGGGATACGGAAACTCGGGAATTTTTAAACTGGTGGGGGAATAGAGTACTAAAGTTTTGTTATATTGACCATAATCGAGGTCTTTTCCTTGATCAAAAATGGCTAAACCTCATTCCTTGTTTTTTTGATAATTATAAAGTGCTCAAGCACGTTGGCTATAATGTAGCAAGCTGGAACTTTTCACAGCGCAAGATTGAAACATCAAAGGATAACCAACTTCTAGTTAACGGGTTGCCCCTTCGTTTTATTCATTTTTCAGGATTGGGAAGATGGTTTGATCAGAAATTAGAGATATATGTAGATAAAAGTAATATCCTATATATGTTGAAAACAGAGTATTTAGACGAGGCCGAAACCTATGAATATAATTCAATGAAGGATCATCCTTGGTGCTATAACTATTTTAATAGCGGAGAGTCAATTCAGCCTAAAACGAAGACCCTTTATAGAGAATCAGAAGGGTTACAGATGCAGATTCCTTTTCCCTTTCATTTAAGCAATAAACATATTAAGGAATACCAAAAAAAAATGAAAAATTCCCCAACTGTATCAGTCATAACAGCTGTTTATAATGGCCAGGAATTCCTTATGGAGGCAATTAACAGCATATTGTCACAATCCTATACAAATTTTGAATATATTATTGTCAACGATGGTTCTACTGATAAAACCAATGATTTACTAAGCCGGATTAACGATTCTAGAGTAAAAGTAATCAATCTAAAAAAGAATATGGGTGCGGCCTATTGTCTGAACCTGGCAATAAATAAAGCAAAAGGTAAATGGATCGCAGTTCAGGATGCAGATGACATAAGTTACCCCGATCGGCTTGAAAAACAAGTAGGGCACGTGGAATCCCATCCAGATGTCATTGCAGTTGGAAGTATGATTGAGTGTATATCAGACACGCTAACTGAAGATCAGCTCGCTGGCATGGTATCACACTTCAATTCATTGAAATCAAGGGATGAACTGTACAGAAACCGTTTCTTCCAAACACCATTTTGCCATGGGACTGGTTTTTTCTTAAAAAATGCTTATTTGCAGGTTGGTGGATACGATAAAAATTATAGAATTGCTTATGATTGGGATTTATGGATGAAATTGTACCGAAAAGGACCGATTGATAAAGTCAATCAAATTCTTTATAAATATAGGATAGATAAAAGTTCACTGTCTTTCAAAAAATGGGAAAGTACTTATTTTGAAATCATCAAGTTGACTGTTAACCAGATCAATAAAATGCATGGAAAAAATAAACGTAAACCAACGTTATTGATATATGGTACAGCCAAAACCCGTAAAAACTTTAAAACAGCAATTTTGAGTAATGAATATAACAACCCTGTTAAATATAAGGATTATAAAGAGTTAAAGAATAAAAAACCTTTTTCCAAAAAAAGCAAGACAAACGTAATCATTATCCTTGAAGAACATTTTAAGGAGGAAGTGATTAAAGACCTTGAAAAAAAGGGATTCAATCTTAATCGAAACTTGTTTCTACTTCATAACGGCAATCATGGTTTTATCGAAAATGGCTACTTTTAACTTGGCCGAGGCCCCTAATAACAACTTGGGGGCCTCGACTTTTTTTCACTCTCATACATATACCCGTTGAAACCTTCGGTCTTCTTTTGCTCCTATCAATTAATCAGGTATTTTACAGAATTAAAAACTCCTAACTATTCTTATTAATATGGCATTATTTTGGATGAATTATAGATAGTACGAACAAGCTTTTATGGGTTATGATTGTCAAAATTTACTTCATCTAAAGAGATACTTAATACTGTAAGATTTGATTTCCTTGTGCCAAAACCAATCAGCCTGCATGGAGCGGGACTAACCAATTTAACTTTTTGTTCTTCAGGAACAAAAGCAATAGAAATTTTCCTCTACGTATATTACGTCCTTTATTGGACGATTAGTTCTTTTGGGATTTAGCAGTATCATCATTTATTGGGGCTATACTGGTACGGTTTCGAATTTTCGAATGGGGATCAGCCTGGAATTGATAAAATTGATTTCGACATATCTAATTTCAATAAGTTCGTGGGGAAGCAAGAGTTTTAGAATATTGTCTTAAAAATATTAAACTAGGTCTCCTCACTCCGATTGATTCAACCTTAAAGGAGATTTTTCTTTTAACAATAATGACGTGTGTTACGCCACACGCCATTTTTACTCATACTATTTTTATTTGGAGTTTATGACCTGCCGCAAATAGGCAGCATTTCTTTTCGCAAGACCTTGGTTATGGGCAAGGTCCTAGTTCCATACCCTGCTGCAGGAATAATAGCCTTTTTACATTTCACAAACTTAGCCTCCCTTTTAAACTAGTATTTAACTATTCATGATTAGGATTTACAGGCAGGTTGACCAACAAAGAAAGGGCGGAAAATATGCTATAGAACTATCCCCTTCTCGGACAAAATTGAATATATTAAAATCAGAATCATCTTGAAAGGAGGGGGATTAACATGGTGAAAAAAGCAATTATCCCAGCGGCTGGATATGGTACGCGAAATTTACCGATTACGAAAGTATTACCGAAGGAAATGCTGCCTATCTGTGGACGCCCCGCCCTCGACTATGTTATTGACGAGGCCATAAAATCAGGGATAAAAGAGATTCTAATCGTTGTTTCACGCTCTAAAAATATAATTCTGGATTATTACGACCATTGTCCAGAATTAGAGAATCATCTAGCCTCAAGCGGGAAACACCATTTATTAGAGAAACTTGAACTGCCTAAAGTTCATATTCAATATGTAAGACAACCATATGCAAGAGGTTTGGGGGATGCCATCCTTCTAGGCAAACAGTTTATCGGAAACGAACCTTTTGCCGTGATGCTTCCTGATGAAATCATTCTTTCCGATGCAAAACCAGCTTTACGGCAGTTGATTGATTTATATAATCTCCATAAAAGCAATATTCTTGGATTAAAAAAGGTAGACAGGAAATTCCTCCACAAATATGGGGTTGTCGAACCAGAAAGACAAAAGGACGGTATTATTAAAATTTCCAATGTTATTGAGAAACCTGATAGTTCGCCGCCGTCCGATTTAGCTGTGATTGGGAGGTATGTGTTAGATCCTTCAATTTTTCATTCTCTAGAGAGAATTCCTCCCGGCAAAGGAGGAGAAATCCAGTTAACAGATGCTATTAAACTAATGTTACATGATGCCCCCTGTTATGGGATGAAAATACTCGGGTCTAGATACGATATTGCGACCGTTTCAGACTATGTAAAGCTTATTAATCAAATTTGCGGTACATCTTCTACTGCCGATGATTAACAACTTAGAATGAGTGGGGGATAATGATGAAGATCTTAATTATTGGTACAGGGTACGTCGGGACAACCACTGGGCTCGTTTTTTGTGAAATGGGCCACAAAGTAACCGGACTAGACCTTGATGAACGAAAGTTGAACTCTCTACAATCTGGAAAACTCCATTTCTACGAACCAGGTTTAAATGATCTGCTTTTAAAACATCTACACCTCGAAAATATAACTTTTACCACGGATACACAGCAAGCCATTAAACAAAACGATGTTATTTTTTTATGCGTTGGTACCCCGCAAAGTCCAAATGGAAGCGCAGATTTACAGTATGTCAAAAATGCAGCAAGCTCGATTGGAACTTATATGAATCAGTATAAAGTAGTGGTTAACAAAAGTACTGTCCCCGTTGGAACAGCAGTGCTCGTTTCAAACATCATAAAAGAAAATCAAACCTCGGAAGTCCCCTTTGATGTGGTTTCCAATCCTGAATTTTTAAGAGAAGGATCCGCCTTGTATGATGCCCTGCACCCTGACCGGGTTGTCATCGGATCAATAAGCAGGAAGGCAACTCAAATAATGAAGGAACTGTATAAAGAGATTCCTTGTCCTATTATCGAAACCAACCCAACCTCAGCTGAACTGATTAAATACGCAGCCAATTCCTTTCTGGCATTAAAAATTTCCTTCATGAACGAACTGGCGAGATTATGTGATGTACTTGGAATAAACGTTAACGATGTTTCAAAAGGGATCGGCCTAGATCATAGGATTGGTCCTCATTTCCTTCAAGCAGGCATTGGCTATGGGGGATCATGTTTTCCGAAGGATGTTGAGGCCTTGCTTCATACTTCACGCCAAAAAGGAATCAATCTATCCATCCTTGAACGTGCAAGCGAAGTGAACAGAACCCAGGCAATCTATTTTATGGAAAAATTAAAGGATTCGCTTGGAGACCTTAGTGATAAAACCATTGCTGTGTTTGGATTGGCCTTTAAACCCAACACGGATGATACGAGAGAATCTCCGAGTTTGACTGTCGTTGATTATTTGGTGAACCATGAAAGCAATGTAAAAGTTCATGATCCAATCGTTAAACTCAAACCTGACAAGTTTACTCAGTGTTCAACCGTTCAGGAAGCAGCTACTGGTGCAGATGCGGTTATCATCTGTACTGATTGGGAAGAATATCGAAATCTGGATTGGGGTCAATTAAAAGGTTTAATGAAACAGCATTATATTTTTGATGGGAGAAATATTATTGATAAAGGTAAAGCAGTAGAATTGGGGTATCTTTATTTTGGAGTAGCAAACCATTAAAAAACTCTGGCTGACTATAGAGTCAGCTTTTTTATAATTTATAAGCGCCGCTATTATCTTAATTAAGGTTAAAAATCCAATAAACCTATCTTAACTGGACAAAAATACAAACATTAACCCGTAAAACTTCATACCTTAGTAGGAAAAATTATTTATGTAAAAGGTGGGATAACAAATGATACTTGTCACTGGCGGCGCTGGATATATCGGAAGTCACGTTACTAAAGACCTCCTTGATAAGGGGTACCAGGTGGCTGTTCTAGATAATTTATCAACCGGACACATACAGGCAGTGGATAAGCGAGCCCTCTTTTTCTTCGGTGATTTAGGTAATGAAAACAGGTTAGACGAAATTTTTAAAAGCTTGCCAATTAAAGCCGTAATGCATTTTTCAGCTAATTGTTTAGTTGGCGAATCTGTACAAACCCCCTTAAAGTACTATCAAAATAATGTCTGTAATACAATTTGCATCTTAAATAAAATGCTCGAATATAATGTTAAACATTTCGTATTCTCTTCTACCTGTGCGACTTATGGAGTCCCAGATTCTTCCGTAATTTCCGAAAACCATCTTACCTCCCCCATCAACCCTTATGGACACTCAAAAAGAATGATAGAAATAATATTACAAGACCTTTTTAATAGTCATGGCCTAAATTTTGTAAGCTTACGTTATTTTAATGTCGGTGGTGCCCATTTTTCTGGTGAAATAGGAGAAGATCATAAACCAGAGACGCACTTGATTCCTAATGTATTTAGACATCTTCAAGGAAAATCAGATTATATTGATGTTTATGGTGATAATTACAATACCCCAGACGGGACGTGTATAAGAGATTATATCCATGTTTTAGATCTTTCAAGAGCACATATTTTAGCATTGGAATATTTAGTTAAGCAGCAGCACTGTTCAGAGATTTTTAATCTTGGTAATGAACTAGGTCATTCTGTTCTAGATGTAATTAAGACTTGTGAAATGGTTACAGGAAAAAAAGCAACGATACGTTTTTTGGAACGAAGAGCTGGGGACCCCCCAAAGTTAGTAGCCTCGTCTGAGAAAATAAAAAGGCTGCTAGGATGGAAGTCAAAATACGATTTGACTCAAATTATCCTATCTGCTTGGAAATGGCACGAAAAATATCCCGACGGATATGAGAATGACATTCAATAAATACGAGAGTTTATTCCCCATACGCTGTTATGTCATCCCCCCCTTAAGGCTTGGGTGACGAAATTTGAAATTTCCCGGCCATTATCATTTGCCAGACCTGCTGAATAGGTATTGAAGATTCTTGCTACCTTAACTTTCACATCAAAATGAGAATAGTAGAGGTAGCATAAAACTTCTCCTAATCTATTGGCTTCATAGGCATTTTAGAAACTGCATAATTCTTATGGTTTCTTACGAGATTAATAGATGAGCCTGATTTTATTACAAAAACTACAAAGAATATAAAACACACTAACTTTGTATGTAAATCGCCCTGTCCCTTCTAGAGGTTTTGAATATAATGACATGAAAACTTTTTAAGAAAGGAATGGTGAAATGGGGCATTATCATGACAAAAAACACTGTACCGGTTGCAAGAAGGATTGTTTATGTAAGATTTTAAAAAAATTTGAGGGAAACGAGGTAATCATTAATACAAAATCGAGTAATTTGATTACTGGAGAACTACTAAAGGTTACAAAGGACTGCTGCGTTAAAATTCTTGAGCCTGGTGGAATCTCACCTATTGTCGGTAAAGAATTAACAGTCATCCGGTGTAAAGATATTGAACACTTTTCAATTGAATTGTTGGATGGATGAATAGATATCTTGCCAATCTAATTCACACCCATAAGATTAATTCTTTAGAAATAAGGAAGGCAGTGGATCAAATGTCACTGCCTTTCTTTAAAAAAGCCTCCAGGTGATCGTGTAATGGCAGTAAAAACACTTCTTCTTTTTAATAGATCCTCCGTTACATCTGAGTGATGATGTTTAGGCTGCGAGTGTCTTATATACGCATAATTCTCTTTAGATGAAGAGTACATTTTCATCCCCTGTTCGAAGCATTTCTGTTGAAAACCACTATCTTCACCTATATTTACAGCAGGAAAGGGAACCCTTTTTATTACATCTTTTTTAAAAGTAAGTGTGCCTCCACTTAAAAAATAAGAGGATTTGTATTGGTTACTGCCATTATTTACAATCCATAGATTCTCATGTTTGGGGTTGTATAAACGTAATTCATGATTTCTTTTGAAATAAATATAAAAACTGCCTTTCCCAACAACATCTGCCTTTGTTTGGACAAGGGTCTCGTATGTTTCCTTAAGATAAGTTGGACTGTAATAGTCATCATCATCCATTTTTCCAATATATTCAAAAGATGCAGCATGGACCCCTTTATTTAAACATTCTCCCAAGCTTATCTGATCAGGAAATTGCAATAATTCATACTTATTTATGTGATGATCCTCAATATCTTGTTGAACGTTGTTCAAATTTACCGTAGAAGAATTCACAATAAGTATCAGTTCCTTATCCTTTATAGATTGTTTTTTAAAATTAGAGAGAATGTTTTGCAAAAAATCTCCACGATTTGTACAGATAATCACAGAAATCACCGTTTCCCTCCTCTCTTCCAAACAAATTCCTCAAACGTCTTTGTTACAGCAATCGACTTACATTGCTTTTGAAAAATCTCGTCATTCACTTGCCAAGAATGCTGATGATTTTCTTCATATCGAATCAAAACGTAGTCATAAAAGCTGCCAGAATATAAGGTGATTTTTTGGTCAAGACAGTCTTTTTGAAATTGGATATCTTCCCCATGATTTACTGAGCGGAACATAACTTTCCCAAACACTTCTCTTTTAATAACTAATGTACCGCCAGCCAAATAACACTTTTTTCTTTTTATAAAAAACTCAATCATTTTTGGACGATACAACGTTAATAATTGATCTTTCTTAAAATAAACGAAAATGCTAGATTTCCCAACAACACCCGCACCAGTTTTTTCCATAAACCGAATCGAACTCGATAAATAATCTGGAGAATAATAATCGTCATCATCAAATTTGGCCACTACAGGATAACGCGCATGTTTGAAGCCAAAGTTAAGACATTCTCCCAATGTCTTTGATTCATCTAGTTGAAACACGCGGATATTAGGGTTAGTTGGTTTGAACATTTTTATATTATTATTATTTATAACAATAATAAGTTCTTTTCTCTCCAAGTTTTGCCTTGAAAAATTGTCAATGACGTTTTCAAACATATGCCCTCTCTTCGTACTTGTCACAACCGTGACCAAAATTTCACCCCCTCCCTACAACAATTATTTGTTTCTTTTATATTAAGTAAGTAACGAAATTATGTTAGTAACAAAAAATTATAGGCTGGGAATGTAAGAATATTCAGCACAAGTCTGAATAGGAGGGGGTTAGATGCTCACCTGGTTTAAAAGAGAAATGTTTATGATTTACACCAACTACCTGCTCCAACCAACTAATGTTTACTCCTTTTTTAGGTCAAAAAAGTGACTCTAGTTAAAGGTATTCTTTTGTTGGTGATCTTCCGGTTATAATCATAAATTTTTATAGCTAGGTCTAGTATGTTAATTGCTCGTTTAGAAAATATTTCAGAGGTATGGGTAAATGGCAACTCCCAGCACTTATTAAAACAAGAATAAGTTCTTTGAGTTAAACTCAAACTATAGAATTTTAATAAATGAGTTAAAAAGCGTGCGGGTGTAATTACCTAGTCCTAAACTTACTATTAACGTGCCGAAAAACTAATGAAGTAAATTAGTCAAATAATGGAGGTGATTCTTTGAGGATATTTTTGCCACCCCCTAAAATTTATAACTCAATTAGAGAGTGGAGTGCAGAAGTTTCTGAGGATACTTTGCTAGATAAAAATTTAAAAATCATATACCCCCCTTCTACCTTTCTAAAAAAAATTAATCGCCCACCAGCAAGATATCCAAATCGTTTACAGGAAGGGTATGTTGCGATTATCCCAAATGGTCGTGTTTGGGGTTTAAACGGTGCAATTATTACCCAGGACAATAGTCTATTATGGGATGTATCCTTAGAAATGGTAAATCCTCATACAAATCATTCCATTTTCAAAGAAAAAACTCTCCCTATAATATCAGACTACTATAAAAAAGTAGCTGATTTAACCCACGTAGTAGGGGGAAATTATTATCACTGGATGTACGAAGTCATTTCCCGTGTACACTTAATAGAACAGAGTGGCATAGAGGTCAATCGATTTATTGTGAAATCGGAACCTAATGATTTGTCGTTTCAAGCTGAAACGTTGCAGCATATAGGTGTAGAATTGGATAAAATAATAAAAACCGACAATCACTTCCATATACAAGCTGAAAATCTGATTGTGCCCTCACAACCATCGTTCGCAACAAAGTGGGCTTATGATTATTTACGTAAAACGTTTTTGGTGCAAAGCAACAACTTTGATCGGATTCGACTCTATATTAGCCGGAAATGGTACAGAAGAATCTTGAATGAAGATGAATTAATGGATGTGCTTAAAGATTATGGTTTCGTAAAAATGGAACTTGAAAAGGTCTCTGTAGCCGAACAAGTCAGACTCTTTTCAGCCGCTGAAGTCATTATTGCACCGCATGGAGCAGGCTTGACGAATTTAACATTTTGCCAACTAGACACAAAAGTTGTTGAAATATTTCCTCCAACCTATATTACTTCCCTTTATTGGGTTATAAGTTCATTTGGTCACTTACAATATTTCTATTATATTGGGCAATTAGGCGAACCGGATCCCGCTTTTGCAGGTCAGGATTGGTCTGGTTTTGATAACCTTAAAATTGACATCCCTCGGTTTATTCGTCTCCTAAAAAAAGTCATATAATAAATGTATTTGATGTTCACTTTGCTACTAGCACCATACTCACAAATCTAAATGAATCACCCTATTATTATTAATAACGGCGGGATTCTAAGTAATTTAAATATATCAAAGGCCCACTTTAAACAAAGCAAGGAATAAAGGCATTAATGAGATTTTTCAAGGAATAGACGGATATCGAGATTTAGTAGCCTATTTAACTTTGATTAAAATGAGTTCTCCTCTTTCAGTAAACTTCTTTAAAATTTGTATCGAGTTGTAAAAAAGACAACAAAAATATAAATAATCTTCAGAGAATGTGGGTTTTAAAGATACTGAAAATGAATACTTTAACACAGGGTACCACATCATTCTTCTAAGAACTGGCCTCTTGAGATTGCATATATCATCAATATTCTTTTTCTAATTGTTTTACTAATATCTATTGGTATAAAAATTATACACTAAAACTTTTTTAATCTACTGCTGTCTAATACTATAACCCCGCCAATGATTTTGCATACAACAACGGCGTACTCACTATCGTTTCATACATTTCCATATTACCCTCATCTACATCCAGGATCATCGTATGTGCGTGAAATTTATTGGCCTCTAGTACCCATGGTTTTAACTCTTCATCAATAATGACATCGAAACCTAAATCACCATAAACCCCAAAAACAGCCTCCAATTGAAGACAAACCTTTTTACAAATTGAAATGACTTCTTTTTGTTTTTCAATTGCGACGTTGTGTTTCAATTGAAATACTTTTTCAAGGGCCTCTATCCCAATTATAAGTGAATCTGCATCATTTGTAATAATGTGTTTTGGCTTTCCATACCTGGCAATGATTGTCGTGCATTTCCATTCTTTTGTCTCGTCTTTTTGCATGATGACCCTAAAGTCGACTTTCTTGCTTTGGTTTTTTGAGGTAACGGCTTTTTGGATTAGATATTTTTTTCGGGTGAGCATTTGTTCACAAAAATGCTCAATTCCCTCCTTCTTAGCTATTTGTTTTTGCCCGTTTCCGAATATCACTTCATAATGGCTGCGGAGGTTTACGACTTGGAAAATACCGTTCCCGAGCGAGCCTTTAACCGGTTTTAAGTATATCTCATCATGAGTATTTAACATTTCTAATAAGTGATGGGGATCAGTATATTGGCAGGTGGGTAAAATGTAGGGCCTCGTTTCATCTGATTCCATTAGGGCATCGTGAAATTCCCATTTGTTAAACATATACGAGTTGAAAACCTTCCCTTTATATTTTTCGCTCAACTGTTCCTCAAACTCGTTAGGCGGATTTTTTCGTTTATAGATGACATCTGGCAAGGGAAACGTACCACTCACCCAGTTTGGTTCCCCCTGAGAATCTGGCGAATAACAATATCCTTTGACCGTTTGGGTTTTCCAATTAAAATCTGACCAACGTGCTAGATAAGCTAAACCATTGACGCTTTCATATTGTTTAAAGTAAGGCTTCAAGCTTTCCAGCCTTTTAGGCGTTAGTTTCTTGTTTGTTAGAATCATCGCAATGACTGGTCCTATGTGAATTCCGTTATCATCAACCGAGATCTCATAGCTTAAATCAGGCAGTTCAAAAGGAAAATCAATTTGCCTACTCACCCCTATGGACTGATCCTCCAAACCCTCAACCTCTTTTATCTTCACCTTTTTGGACCATTTTCCAATATGGAGCCAATACCAGCCCTTTTTTAATTGATACTCCACAATCTGTTTTCTCGGCAAAAACACAATATCAGGCTGCCCGGTATTTTCAAAATAAAACTTCACGGCTAGCACATCCTCTCTGGTACATTAAATACAGGGGATTTGTTTTCATTATATTCTCCGGTGCAGTCTAATATTGTTGGTCGACTAAAAATCGACCTTCGCCTATCCGCAGCAGTACCTTCTAACAAATCGAGTAGGGGTCGTCATCTCTGACCACCCCTCTCACAGAACCGTTCGTGCGGATCTTCGCATACGGCTCTTCCCACTAATCTCCTTTGGAGAAGACATTAGTTGAGCATATAGATTCGAGACTGACTAATCCTATCAAAAAGGATTCCGCCAAGATTCCGCACTTCCTGAAAATTGTAGAGTTATGGCAAAGGCTATATGGAACCGGATGCTTTTATGATTTGGAAACGTACGCGTTTTATCGAGATTGCCAGGCACACGAGGAGCCGAAAACATTTGTAGTGGAGCTTCTTCGTGGAGATCCAGCGCTCGTTATACTCTGAAAAAATAATGAATGGAAAGTGGCCAGATATGAAGCCTACTACTTAAGCAAAAAATGGAAGGAAGAGCCCTGGCAATCCGCGGACAAGGAGATTTCCCGCCTGTGGTGGTCATTACCGACACCAGGTATAACATTGAGAGCGCATTTGTCCGGTTTATCCAAGTCCAAAACATCGAGCAGCTGCTTAATCTTTACCAGCAGCCAAAACACAGTTAGTAAAGCAATGAATAAAATCATCGAAATTTTCTTAGTGCCTTTTGCCATTTGAAATCTTCCTCCCTGTTAATCTAGTTGAATTTCATTTGTGTAAAAATTAAAAAAAGCACTGAGTAAAATACCGGTGCTTGACTTCAGGAAGGTAGATGATGGACATAAAAATAAATATATCTCCATACAAAATATACACAACCTCGTAGTCAAGCTATTTACGGCAGCTTGGTAGAAACTTTCGGGCCATATCCCCAATATTATACTAGAATAATATTTAATTTTTACTAACACATAGTAACGTCTGAAATTCTTACTGTCAATAAAGCACGAATATTTTTCCGGAATATCAATTTTAATATTCGTCATTTATTTAAATCTAAAGAAATAATGAAGGGTATTACTCCAAATATTAGTTTTCTATAGATACTTTTGAAATATCTGTTAAGGATGTAGACAAACCATATTATATAGGACGTGAAAAAATAGGTTCCTATTAATTACAAAAACTTAGTGGAAGACATCTAAATACTAATTGCCGTTCGTTAGACAACTATGGATTATAAAGGTTTAGGCGGCATTACCTACCAACATGCTGCCGGCAGGAGGAGAGTTTATAACCATCATAGAGGAATTACAAATGTTAAAGCTGCGAGAGAATTCATTCTCCGCAGCTTGATTTTGGTTAAGGAATAAGGGGCTAAACCAGGCTATCCTAGTAATTAATGAAAAATTGCCGGTCCCACTTAAGGAGACCGGCTGAAAAGGAGACTTACACTTCCACAGTCGCTTTTACCCACTGGTTTTCGACTGGAATTCCCGCATCTTTAATGGTCCTAAAGACTGGGCATCGCAAATCAACGGCAGCACGCATTTCATCAATTCTGTCTTGAGATTCCGATGTTTCAACAACTGCTTTAATGATTACTTTTTGGAAATAAGGCTTTACGTCCAAATTACCCATTAACCCGCTAATATCAAGGTCTCCCTCTGCTTCAAATGAAATTCCACGTAGGTCAAAGTCCATTTCCTTGGCGATGATTTGGGCCATGACGTTTTCACAGCCAATCAGTGATGCTAAAAAAGTTGAGAGTGGGTCCATGGCGGAATCTTTCCCGCCCATTGCTACTGGTTCATCAATTGCAATCTTGTGCTTGCCTGCCACTAAATCGGTTCGCATTCCATTTCCGATTCCTTCTACTTTAACCATCATTTGTTGTCCCATTCTATTCACTCCTCACGCTAATCATACGCTCGCCATTTCCCGAAGTTTTTTCGCAGCCTCTGCCATTGCTTTTAGCTTTTCGAATGCTACTTCATCACTATTCATTGGACGCTGTGCAAAGGTCCCAAATCCACAGTCCGGATTTAAAAAGATTTTATCATCTGGCACTATCGCTCTTATCTCTTCTACGCGTGCGACAATATCATCGGCAGATTCAACATCGACAGTTCTAGGATTGATGACTCCAAACCCTAGTGTTTTGCCGCCAATATTTCTAATGGCATCAATTTCACCAGCCCTGGGTGTCGCATATTCAAGTGCCAGCTGGTCAACATTTGCCTTTTCCAAATAAGGAATTAATGGAAAGTACGGACCACGCAACAAAATTTCATCTTGCGTGCTCCAGTTCCCGCGGCATATATGAACGCCAATGGTTGTGCCTCTTCCCAGCATTCCATTAGTAACTTTATTAATCAGCTCTAAAGCAAATGCCAACTCCTCTTCTGCATCCGCTTTGGCCGTTAGCGCTCCGCACATGAACGTTCGGTTTGCATTTTTTTTTGTAAATACAACTTCTGTTAGGACAGGCTCATCAAATTGGACAAACTGCACTCCCGCCGCAATGAGGTCCTCCAGTTCTTCACGCAAGACACTTACAATATCTTTGGACAAATCCTCTTTTGTTGGATACGCATCAGTCGACAACCCTTCAATCCACATTGACCTTGTTAACAAATAGGGACCAGGCAGCGTCACTTTAACCGCCTTGTCTGTATGTTGCTTTAAAAATAAAAAGTCATCTAATGCGAGAGGTTTTTTGCGGCTGATCTTGCCCGTCGCGGCAGGATTGGACATTGAAAAAGCCGGAACATCCAGCGTTCCTAATATTTCTTCAAAACTTGATTTATCCTCTACATAATCCAGCAACTCGGAAACACTTAGCATACGGACATTGTTCAAATGTTCAGCTACAAATGAAATATAATTGTCCCGCCGTTGTTCACCATCAGAAACAATATCAACTCCTGCCTCTTCTTGCCACTTCAGGCATTGAAGGACTGCTTGATTTGCAACCGTCTGAAATTCTTCATCCGTTATTCGCCCTGCACGCTTATCACGCAAGGCTCTCTGAACCTCTTTCGAGCGCGGCCAGCTGCCAATGACTGTTACAGGAAATTTGGGTAAAACCATTTATATTACCTCCTCAATACACAATCTTGAATTGTATATTGATGTTGATTGATTGGGTCAGAGTTTGATAAATCGGAGACCGTTCAAGCGTTGTTTCCCAAAGTCTTTCTAATTCCTCTTCTAGCTTTGGTGATGAAACATAAAAAGTCCCGCTAATCTCCTGAATCGCCGGACTTCCTCCATCCTCTAACTCCAAATGAAAAAGAACATTTCCCAATCCGGCTTTAATGGAAACTTCCAATTGATCAATTTCAATATTTCTTCTAGACGCTTGAGCCTTGAAGCCAACCGCTAAATCTGAAGCAAGTGCCCCGAGCAAATAATCAATTGCGCTGGGTGCATCTACCTTGGGACTAAAATCAGCAGGTTGCCCAGCTTTAAACGTGTGGTTTCTGGAATGGACCTTTGCGGTTAAAGATTTCTCACCTTGAACACGTACATTCCATTTGTACCCTTTTGCAGCCTCGAGATCCGATACTAATTCTTCCTGTTGGGAGCCTTTCCGAATAAAATATCGTGTTGTGTTGTCTCCCTGTTCAGATCCGAGAAATGCATGGTCAACCATCCGGCACCACGCAGGCAGGTCCTCCGCAACCGTCCGCTCCCGGCTGCGGACTTCCAGCACTTCTGCATTTTCTAAGGGATCCATCGCCTTTTTGATGATTAACAATAGACCTGAACCACAATCCAAATCTCCGCCATCGCAAACCGCTTTTGGATTCTCCATAACATCACCTTTTTTCCTTGTTACCTTTTACACTAACGACTGCGGCAACAAAGCCTTTTTTCGTCGCTCCTCATTATCTCCGAACTCTACTAATAAGTTATAGAAGCAGCACCCAAGCTCAAGAATTCAACGACTTTTGCCCCGCCAACAATAGTAGCTCCTTCAAGTAAATCCTCTTCAGTAAAATTACGCTTTTTGAAACATGGACTGCATACCCAAATAACTCCGCCTGCTTCAATAAATTGGTCCATAAGCTGTTTTAATGGAGCAAACCCTTCTTCATGAATATCATCGGCATAGCCCTTTGAACCGAGGTAGGCACCTTCAACATTTAAAAAGACAACCGTTTCTTGCCCTGAAGCAACTGCTGCATTCGCAACAACAAATCCAACCGTGGCTTTATCTGGATTATTTTTTGCATTTGTTAAACTGACTAAGAATTTTTTTGACATGGTAATCCTCCTAAAATTTTCTATTAAAAAGACAGAATCATCCTTTTTTAATGAAATAATGGCTTACATTGCCATCATCATCCCGCTCTAGCAGATGGTGATTTTGCAAGCGGCACCAGGCAGGGATATCCTCCCGAGCACCTGTGTCATAAGAGATAACTTCAATAATTTCGCCGCTGTTCATTTTTCTCATTGTTAAAAACAAATTCATAATTAACTCGCCGCAACCTGTCGGGCCCGCATCATAGGTCACTATTGGTGAATATTGCTTTCCCATTTTTTTCGTTCCCTTCACATTTGCCAATTATAAACCTAGCTTTTTTACACTTTAAGTATAAGCTTAGAATTTTTCTATTTTAAATTCATTTTATCGATAACCTCTATTAAAACTAATCTACTCTATAGATAAATGGGCGTTTTACTCCAAAAAACAAGGCTTTAACATAAAAAAGCAGGCTAATCCTAATTATGACAACTTTTTGATAGACAGTAGGTGACAACTAAAAAACCACTTCCCATTTAAGGAAAGTGGTTTCTAGTAAAAATGCTTCTATTATTGATTTGTGAAAAACAGTTTTAGCCATTTTAAGCGGCTATTACATCATGCCGCCCGTAAGAATTACCAAGACAACAAACAGTTCTAGAATTCGCTAGACTTGTTGCCAAGACGAATACGTGGTTTACATATCTTCAAAGTAAAACCCTATTCAAATTAAGATACTTTTACCCCCTGAGTATAGATAAATGCGGTTTGTTGGTGGGACGCCTTAATTTAGCTACACGGCGCTCGACAGAATCTGCTGAACCAGCAGGCCAGTAAAGTGCGCAGCATGCTTGGCTACGGCATCCAGATTTTCATCGAAACTATCAGCCGTATCACCGCCATGACCGGTAATATCCGATACCACCTTGATGGCTAACACCGGAATACCATATTGGGCAGCAGCTTGCACAATGGCGAGTCCTTCCATATCTGATACCTTAACGGAAGGAAAAGTCGATTTGATCCATTCGACTCGATCTGATTCACTCATGAAGGAATCTAGCGTCAATATTAATCCGAAATCGAGTGAATATGGGAGATCATCTGCTTCGGCAGCAGCTTGTCTTACTACATCCAGCCAGTTATCGTCTAGATCATATTTCGCCGGCATTTGCGGAACCTGGCCATGCTCATAACCAAAGCAAGTAGCATCGACATCGCCATACCTATATTGCGTAGCGACAACGACGTCACCCACCTTTAATCCCTCGGCAAATGCACCCGACGAACCTGCATTGATGATCAAATCCGGTTTATATCGTTCGATAAGCAGCGTAACTGCGACAGCCGCATTGACCTTGCCGATACCACTTTCTACTAGAATCAGAGGCTGGTCACGATAGATTGCTTCTTCAACGATAACCTTGCCTACCTGTGACCTTGCCGTGATTCGTGATTCAATGCGAAAAGGAGCCATTTCCTCCTCCATCGCCGTGATAATTGCAATTCTCATAATCAGAGCCTCTCTATTCTTCAAGGAATGAAATCGGCTTACTTACAGGCACCTTCGTGCCACCGAATTCTTGTTCTATATACTTTTGAGTATCGTCATTATGATACAATTCAGCTAATTTCAAGATGCCAGGATCATCCTTTTTATCAGAGGTGGTCACAAGCACGTTGATACTGCTTTTTGTATCTGCGGAAACTTCTTCATGGAACAGGGAGTCCTTCAATACGTTAAGTCCGCCTTCCATCGCGACCGTATTACTAATCAATACAAGATCCACGTCTTGAATCACCCGCGGACCAGTCGTGTCGTCAATCAATTTGAATTTTAGGTTTTTAGGGTTCTCTGCGATATCGTTTACCGAACCTGTCCCCTCATTGAAGCCGTCCTTTAACTTGATCAGTCCGGACGCTTCCAATACTTTTAATCCTCTAGATGTATTGGCCGGGTTATCAGCCAAGGCGACTAGCGCGCCGTCCGGGACGTCATTGATATTCTTGATGTTCTGCGAATAAATTCCCATTGGTTCAAGGTAAGTCGTCGATACCGCAACAAGGTTGGCATTGCTGTCATTATTGTAGCTAACCAAGTAACCCCAGGATTGGAAGGCATTCACGTCAACCTCTCCCTCTTTGGTTGCGTTATTCATTACAACTCCACCATTGATTTCCTTGACTTCGATATTGAGGTTGGCATCCTTGGCCGCCTGAGACTGCGCTATATGCTTCCAAATCTGGGCGTCAGAACCCATTGAACCTATGACGATTGTCTGGCCGTCGCTTGATGCCTTGCTTCCGCAGCCAGTTACCAACAGTGTCAATGTCAAGCCGAGAGCAAATCTGCCCAATAATTTTTTTATATTCATATACTTTCTCCCCCTAGACTAAAATGACATATTATTGCCCTAATGCATTGTCATGCCGCCGGTTACATTGATGGCCTGGCCTGTCATATATGAAGATAATGGGCTAGCCAGAAACAACACGACATTTGCAACATCTTGAACCTCGGCGGTCCTTCCGAGCGGTACCTGTGAGCAATCCTCGGCATAGATTTCCTCGGCGGTCATCTTGCGGATTAATCCGCCTTCTATGCGTTCTCGATGCTTCATCGGCGTTTCGACAATGCCTGGGCATACCGCATTAACCAGAATTTTATACTGCGCAAGTTCAATCGCCATGACTTTCGTTAATCCAAGAACAGCATGCTTGGACGCGCAATATCCACCCATGGTACGATATCCGTTCTTTCCGGCTTGTGAAGCCATCTGTATGATTCTACCCGGCTTCCCGGCCTCAACCATCTTCTTCGCAAAAATTTTGGATACCAGGTACAGTCCGGTGGAATTGATTGAGAATACCTTTTCCCAGTCTTCCAGCTTGCTGTCAATGACATAATTCATCGTAGAAATGCCGGCGCAATTCACAACGATATCTGGTACTCCTGACTGCTCTAATACAATATCTGCCCAGCGATAGATATCTTCTGACCGGGACAAATCCAGCCTGGACTCGGACAACTGCCCGTCAATAACTTTATAATCGTCTGCGTAAGCGAGATCGGCAGAGATTACCTTAGCCCCGCTCTCAAGCAAGATTTGCACGATACCTTGTCCAATGCCTGAATTGCCGCCGGTTACAACCGCAGTAAGTTGCGATAAATCAAGCGTAATCATATCAATTACAATACCCTTTCGAACGGATCTCTGCTAATTCCGGCATGTAGTACAATCTTCGCGTATTCTTGTGCGGAGAACAGCGAATGATCCTTGTAATTGCCGCATTCCAACGCGGAAACGGCCGGAACCTCCGTCGTTTCCAGCACGCGCTTCAACGTTCTTTCCAATGCGGATGCGATTTCTTCCGGATTATGCTCGTTCCAGAGAATCAGGTAATATCCCGTTCTGCAACCCATAGGTGATATATCGATGATGCCTTGAATTTCATCTCTCATATATGTAGCCAACAAATGTTCAAGTGTATGTAGCGCAGCCGTCGGAATCGCATCTTGATTCGGTTGCAGGAAACGCAGATCATATTTTTGCAAGGTACTGCCTTTCTCATCGCGCTCGACTCCCGCAGCTCTGACATAAGGAGCCTTTACGATCGTATGGTCTAATTGGAAGCTTTCTACTTTTGCCATTGTAATTCAGTCCTTTTCCGATAGTATTGTATATTTATTTCAGTACGTAACCCAAGGCAGCATACTGTATAAATCGATATGTGCTAGTTGTTAATGAGTCGATTTTTTGGTGAAATAATCACCGATGAATTGGCATGCAAACACCAGAATCAGAATCAAAATCGTTGCTACAAGTGTAATATCCGTCTGGAATCGGTTATACCCCTGATTAATCGCCAGACTGCCTAATCCTCCTGAGCCAATAGCACCCGCCATTGTCGTCAGCCCGATCAGGTTAATGATCGTAACCGAAGAAGCGCGGATAATTCCTGCCATGCCCTCTTTCAGATAAACACGGAATATAATCTCAATTGGCCCCGAACCCATGGATTGAGCCGCCTCAATAATTCCCGGATCTACTTCTACCAACGCATTTTGTATTTGTCTTGCATAGAAAGGTACTATACCTATGACCAAAGGAACGATAGCCGCATGCATGCCGATCGATGTCCCTACGATAATACGGGTAACAGGAACGAGAACGGCGATGAGAATGATAAACGGAATGGATCTGAACAGGTTAATTACTTTTTCAACGATACTATAAATCGGCCTATTCTCCAGAATCCCACCTTTATCTACGACAACCAGGGTAATGCCAAACAATATGCCGAATAATACGGAAAATAACGAGGTTACGGCCACCATATAAATCGTTTCATATGTGCTCAAGAGGATTTCCTCTCTAAAACTCCATATATTTGGGAAATATTTCATAAAGAAATCGCTCATACTGGATCACCTACTTTGCTGTTCTGCAGAAGACGGGAATTAATCAATTCAACCTCCACCTGAACCGATTGCAAATACTGCAGAGCTGCTTCCAGATCGCTGGTGGTACCCGACATAACAACAATCAGGAAGCCAATCGGTGTCTGCTGTAAAATTTCCACATTAGCGAATAAAAGATTGATTGTCACCCTATACCTAGCGGAAAGCGCCGAAATGATCGGCTCGCTGGTACTATCGCCAATAAAAGAAATCTTGCACAAGATATCGTTATCCTTCAGATGAACCAATGACGGATGCTGTGCGAGCTTTTCCAATGTTTGATCAACTTGCGTCGCCGTATTGATGAAATCACGAGTTAATGCATTTTGCGGACTGCTGAAGATGGAGACGATATCGCCTTGCTCAATGATCCGACCCGCTTCCATCACTGCCACCTTGTTGCATATTTCTTTCACCACTAGCATTTCATGCGTAATAATAACGATCGTTAGGCCGAGGTCTTGATTCAGCTTCTTCAACAATTTCAGGATGGATAGCGTTGTTTTGGGATCCAGCGCACTGGTTGCTTCGTCGCATAAGAGTATTTCCGGGTCATTCGCCAGCGCTCTGGCAATGGCTACCCTCTGCTTCTGTCCACCTGACAATTGAGAGGGATAAGCATCCCGTTTATCCGATAAACCTACCAACTCAAGCAATTCCATAACTTTCTTGGCTCTTTCCCGCTTGGAAAGCTTGGAGCTTTTTAAAGGGTAGTCTACATTGTCAAAGATCGTTCTAGAACTCATCAGGTTAAAATGTTGGAAGATCATCCCGATCTTCTTCCTGGCCACCCGCAGTTCTTTGGGATTCAAGGAGAGCAAATCTTGACCGTTTACTTTTACGCTTCCCGATGTAGGTCGTTGCAGCAGGTTAATGACGCGAACCAGGGTACTCTTCCCGGCCCCGCTGTAGCCTACAATGCCATAAACATCGCCAGCATCAACCTGCAAATTGACATCCTGAACGGCTGTTACCGACTGAGAGCTAGTTTCAAATGTTACGTTAATCGTGGATAAAGAAATCATGATGCCCAACCTCTCCCAAAACGTATATATTCTCAAAACTCAAAAAATTACATTTTAGTAATTGTACATCAGAATACTAGGAATTGAAACAAAAATTTTTAATAGGAGTAGTACTAGCGAAGCTGACACCACCCCTTAAGTAGATGTTAATAATCGGTAAAAATTAAACCATAATTCGAAGGGGGAATTAGTGATTGAAGAGGTTGCTTTCAGAATACGCGTCAAATAGTCCCTACCATAATATAGATACTCCAAGGTAAACAAAAATAAAAAAAGAGGATTCTCAAAAGTTTGTCAACTAATGAGAAAGCCTCTTTTAAATTACATTATGTTAGTATTTTGTTAGCAAACCATTCAAAAGCCCTTATATATCAAGGGTTTGAGGGCTTTATTACATCATGCCGCCCATTCCGCCCATTCCGCCCATGTCAGGCATTCCGCCGCCTGCACCAGCTGGTTCTGGCTTGTCAGCAACAACTGCTTCAGTTGTAAGGAACATAGCAGCAACAGATGCAGCATTTTGAAGCGCTGAACGTGTCACCTTAGTTGGATCAACAATACCAGCTTCAATCATGTTTACCCATTGGCCATTAGCAGCGTTGAAACCAGTGCCGATTTCTTCGCGCTTCAGACGATCAACGATAACAGAACCTTCAAGGCCTGCATTGTGGGCAATTGTGCGTACTGGCTCTTCCATAGCACGAAGAACGATGTTTACACCTGTTGCTTCATCACCTTCAGCCTGGATTTCAGCCACTTTGCTGTATACGTTCAGAAGGGCAACACCACCACCGGAAACGATACCTTCTTCAACTGCAGCTCGAGTTGAGTTCAAGGCGTCTTCGATGCGAAGCTTACGCTCTTTCAATTCAGTTTCAGTTGCAGCACCAACTTTGATAACAGCTACACCGCCAGCCAGTTTAGCAAGGCGCTCTTGAAGTTTTTCCCGATCGAATTCGGAAGTAGTTTCTTCAAGTTGGACGCGGATTTGGTTAACACGGCCAGAAATTGCAGCAGAGTCGCCTGCACCTTCAACAATTGTAGTGTTTTCTTTTGTTACAACAACCTTGGACGCGCGGCCCAGTGACTGGATTGTTGCTGATTTAAGGTCACGGCCAAGCTCTTCAGTAATGACTTCTGCACCGGTAAGAGCAGCAATATCTTCAAGCATAGCTTTACGGCGGTCACCGAAACCAGGAGCCTTAACAGCAACAGCGTTGAATGTGCCACGGAGCTTGTTGACTACCAATGTAGCAAGAGCTTCGCCTTCAACATCTTCAGCAATCATCAAGAGCGGCTTGCCCTGTTGGACAACTTGCTCAAGAACAGGAAGGATTTCCTGGATATTGGAAATTTTTTTATCAGTAATCAAGATAAATGGATTGTCAAGGACAGCTTCCATTTTATCAGTGTTTGTTACCATGTAAGGAGAAGCATAACCACGGTCAAATTGCATACCTTCAACTACATCGAGCTCTGTAGTGAAGCCTTTGGATTCTTCGATTGTAATAACGCCGTCATTTCCAACGCGTTCCATTGCTTCTGCAATCAATTGGCCGACTTCATCATTATCAGCAGAAATCGCAGCAACCTGGGCAATCGATTCTTTTCCTTCAATTGGCTTGGAAATTGCCTTTAATTCCTCAACAGCAACCTTGGTTGCTTTTTCAATCCCTCTGCGAAGAACCATTGGGTTGGCACCGGCTGTAACGTTCTTCAATCCTTCGCGGATCATCGCCTGCGCAAGAACAGTTGCAGTAGTGGTACCGTCACCAGCAACGTCATTTGTTTTGCTTGCAACTTCAGCAACAAGCTTGGCACCCATGTTTTCAAAAGCATCTTCAAGCTCGATTTCTTTCGCAATGGTTACACCGTCGTTTGTAATAAGCGGAGAACCGAATTTCTTTTCAAGAACAACGTTTCGCCCTTTAGGTCCAAGTGTAACTTTAACAGCATTTGCAAGTGCATCTACACCGCGAAGCATCGAGCGGCGTGCATCTTCACTGAACAAAATGTCTTTTGCCATTGTTCAAAACCTCCATGTATTTATTCATAATCCGTCCTGCTATATTAGCCGATGATAGCAAGAATATCACTTTCACGAAGAATCAAATACTCTGCGCCCTGATACTTAACTTCTGTACCAGCGTATTTTGAGAAGATAATACGGTCGCCTTCTGAAACCTCAAGCGCAACTTTTTCACCGTTGTCGAGGACGCGGCCAGTTCCAACTGCCACAACCTTGCCTTCTTGCGGCTTTTCTTTAGCTGTATCCGGCAGCACGATTCCGCTTGCAGTCGTTTCTTCAGACTCAACAAGCTCAATGATAATGCGATCACCAAGTGGTTTTAACATTCGAACAACCTCCTCAAAGCATATGTAGAATTTTTTATTAGCACTCTATCAACTCGAGTGCTAACACAATTATTATAATAATGAATCCTTATTTCTTTTGCAAGCGTGAAGTCAATTTTTTATGAAAAAAATCACCATAAAAGTATTTCCTTTCCCTTAAAAGATATGCGCGAAGCTTTCTTGATTGAAATACACTTTGCTTTATGAAAGAATTAAGGATAGTGCAAAGGCAGGAGATAGAAAGAACCACGCTTAATCCCTGGAAATGAAAGTACTAAGCATTCAAACTAAAGATAAGGGTACTTTATTTATAAAAAGGAGTATTTGACTTGAGACGTGAGTATGGATTTGTCTTAATTGTTTATATTGCAATGCAGCTTTCAAGCCTTGTTGGTGTTCCGCTCCTTGCGTTTTTGATTGCGGGGAATGGGGAAAGCTTACAATCAGCCCGGATTAACGCCATGAACTATTGGATTTTGATCAGCTTTATAAGTGCACTTCTTATCATCCTTTTTATCCTTCGCAAGGAAATGAGGGAATCTCTGAATACGATGCAAGGTGAAGATGTCAGGGAAATCTTAAAATGGGGAATCGGCGGTATTTTTCTTGCCTACTTCGCACAATATGTTGCCATCATCATCGAGCAAATGCTTGGAATAAAACCTGGATCGGAAAATACTCAAGGTATTATGGAGATGATTTTTGGTTTTCCTGCCGTTATACTTGTCACTTCGATAGTAGGGCCAATACTGGAGGAACTTGTTTTCAGGAAAATCATCTTTGGCAGCCTTCATCGCCGCTTTAACTTTTTTATTTCCGCACTTCTCAGCTCTATTATTTTTGCTGCCGCGCATATGGAATTTGAGCATATCCTTTTATATTCCGCCATGGGCTTTACCTTTGCATACCTTTATGTTAAAACCAAAAGAATTATCGTACCGATTTTTGCCCACGTTGCCATGAATACGTTGGTTGTTATTATTCAGATCGTCTTTAAAGATGATATTGAAAAAATAATGCGTGAAGCAGAAAAAATGCAAAACTTCATCGGAGGGTTCCTATGAGACCAACACCATTGTTTTCAGCCTTCATTTATATTCTGTTAGGCGTATTATTTACTTATTTTGCTATAGAGAATGTCAAACAAGAAGGTTGGGGATTCTTTTCCTGGCTCCTCGTTATTTTGGCAACCTTTGATTTGGGAGCCGGAATTAGGATCATCATGTTATATTATAAAATTAAAAGAGCACAGACTGACAAAAAAAAGTGAGCCCATTTAAAGTGGACTCACTTTTTCTCTTCCTCGGTTTCTTCTGAAAGATCTACCGTAGGATAATTTTTTAAGAAATAAATTAATGATTGCAATTCAACCGCTAGATCAATATGATGTACCCTAATGAACGGTGGTACATTCAATCGTGCTGGAGTAAAATTTAAAATCCCTTTTACATTAGCTTCAACAAGTTTATCCGTAATCGGTTGCGCTGCTGAAGCAGGTACAGTTAAAATGGCAACTGAAATGGGGTCTACATTTAAGCGGTTTTCCAATTCATCCATATGATAAATTGGAACATTGCTAATGCTAGTCCCAACTTTTGATGGATCGACATCAAACGCCATCTCAAACCTGGTATTGTTATTTTTTAAAAAGTTATAGTTTAAAAAAGCTGTTCCCAAATTACCTACACCAATAAGTGCAACCTTTGTCAATTCGTCTTGATCGAGTGTCTTTCGAAAAAAACCGAGCAAATAATTGACATTGTACCCATAACCCTTTTTACCAAGCGCCCCAAAATAAGAAAAGTCCCTCCGGATTGTAGCTGAATCAACCTTGACTGCCTCGCTCAGCTCAGCTGATGAAACCCGTTGCTTTCCAGACGAATGGAGATTCTTCAAAAACCTGTAATAAAGTGGCAGGCGTTTTGCTGTGGCCTGCGGTATTTTCATTGTTTCACTCATCCCTTTATCCCCCAATTCTCTTCCATGCCAAGGTAATGTGACTTATTACTTTAGCCCAATTCAGAATCTCGTTTAAAATCCCCATTTTTCCCGCCTGTCTTTTCCATAAGATAAGTTGGGCCAATAACCATTCCCTTATCAATTGCCTTGCACATATCATAAACGGTTAATGCGCATACGGAGGCTGCAGTTAGCGCTTCCATCTCCACACCCGTATTCCCTTTTGTTTTCACGCCAGCGGCTATTTTCAGCCTATGTCCCTCTTTTTCTTCTTCCCATAGGAACGTGATGTCCACACCCGTCAGAGGAATGGGATGGCACATTGGAATAATTTCAGACGTCTTCTTTGCAGCCATAATTGCTGCCACCTGGGCTACCGCAAGAACATCTCCCTTTTTCATTTGATTGTTGGTAATTCGTTCGTATATTTCGTTATTCACTAATATGCTCGAATAGGCAACTGCGGTTCTAACTGTTTCAGGCTTATTGCTGACATCTACCATCCTTGCCCGGCCTTCTTCGTTAAAATGGGTGAATTCAGCCATTGCTATACTCCTCTCGAGTGCGGTTCCTTGTATTTAACCGTTCAGTTATCCATAGTATGGATATTATTATTAGTTTCTTATTGAATAATACACTATTTTCCGCAAATTGTGTATGGGCTATGTTTTTTGAATCACAAGTTCAAGGCAGCAAAAATTCATGCCAGGTACGGTTATTGCCGTTAAACGGGGGATACGTTACACTTTAATAGTAATGAGGTGATTACTAATGATCTTGCTTCAAGTCAACCAAGTTGCAAAATACTTTGGTGCTGATCTTATTTTATCTAATATAAAGCTAGAACTGCAAACCCGGGACCGGGTTGCGCTTGTCGGGAGGAATGGAGCTGGAAAATCCACGCTCTTAAAAATCATTGCTGGCCAAATCAGCCACGATGGTGGAGAAATTATCAAGCCAAAAGATGTCACTATCGGTTACCTTGCTCAAAATACAGGTCTTGAATCAAGTCTCTCAATTTGGGATGAAATGCTGAAAGTATTTGAGGAGGTACGCAAGCTAGAGGCCTCGTTGCGCTTACTTGAAAACGAGATGGCAAACCCGGCAGTTTTTGAAGATGCAGTTAAGTATGAGAGGATACTTAAAGAATACGATGGCCTTCAAGTCCGCTATAAGGAACAAGGTGGATATCAATACGAGGCAGACATACGTTCAGTCTTGCACGGTCTGAACTTTCAGAGCTATGATTATTCAACCAGTATTTCAAGCTTGAGCGGCGGCCAAAAAACCCGGCTTGCTTTAGGAAAACTGCTCCTTCGTAAACCGGACATCCTGATTTTGGACGAGCCAACCAACCATCTTGATATTGAAACACTTTCCTGGCTTGAGCAATATTTGCAAGGTTATGACGGTGCAATTTTAATTGTATCTCATGACAGATACTTTCTTGATAAGGTTGTTAACCAGGTTTACGAACTATCCCGAATGCAAATTCAGAAATTTACCGGGAATTATAGTTCATATTTAGTTCAAAAAGCCGAAAATTATGAGCGTGAGTTAAAGCTTTTTGAAAAGCAGCAAGATGAGGTTGCAAAACTCCAAGATTTTATTCAGCGAAATATAGCCAGGGCATCCACGACAAAGCAGGCCCAAAGCAGGCGAAAAAAGCTTGAAAAAATCGAATTAATGGAGCGGCCATCTGGGGATGAAAAATCTGCAGTATTCTCCTTTGAAATTGAACGGCAAAGCGGCAATGATGTTCTCCAGGCTGACGCACTTTCGATAGGCTATGAACAAGCAGTATCTAAAAATGTTACTTTCAGCATTACAAAAGGAGACAGCATTGCCCTAGTTGGGCCAAATGGGATTGGCAAATCAACATTACTTAAAACCATCGTCAAGCAATTGCCTGCTATTTCGGGTTCAATCCGGTATGGTACTAATGTCATAATAGGTTATTATGATCAGGAACAAGCAAACTTAAAATCCAATAAGCGCGTCCTGAATGAACTTTGGGATGATTATCCACTAAAGCCTGAAAAGGAAATTAGGACAATTCTGGGAAACTTCCTATTCTCTGGTGATGATGTTCTTAAGCCAGTTTCTGCATTGAGCGGCGGGGAAAAGGCAAGGCTCGCCCTAGCGAAACTTATGCTGGAAAGATCAAACTTTCTAATCCTTGACGAACCAACCAACCACCTTGATCTTGATAGCAAGGAAGTATTGGAAAATGCTTTAATTGATTATCCTGGAACCCTCTTGTTTGTTTCCCATGACCGTTATTTTATTAATCGAATTGCCACAAAGGTTATTGAATTAAATAAGGCGGGTTGTAACGAGTACCTTGGTGATTATGATTATTTCCTGGAGAAAAAGCAGGAAATGCTTGAAATTGCTGAACTGGAAAAAAAGGCGCAAATAGATAGTGAAACTAGTACAGATACTGCGAAGTCTACTTTTCAAAAGGACAAGGAATCAAAGAAACTTGATAGACAGCGGAAACGAAGACTCGAGGAAATTGAAAACCGCATTGAGGAATTGGAAGGAAAAATTGATAAAAATGAGACTCTCCTTTGTGACCCTGAGGTTTATCAGGATCATGAACGGGTACTGGCTATTAATCAGCAAAATGAACAGGTACGGTCCGAGCTTGACAGCCTTCTCGAAGAATGGGCCGAATTAGCAGAATAAAGCGCAGGTTATCCTGCGCTTTTCAACATTTTTATCCACATTTCTGTCCACAGGAGATTCCTTTATAAATAGGTTATCAACTGACTTATCCACTTTGTCCACAGAGTTCAATAAAATCATCCACATTATCAACAGGAACACACGTGCTTATCCACAATTTTTTCAAAATGAAGATTATTATGTTTTTGGTTATCCACAAAAAAGAAGCACCGGGAAATTCCGATGCTTCTTTTAAATAGGATGACTCTATTCGTTATATTTTTCAATTGCCAAGCCAGGATTTGCATTCAGCGTCATGTCTGCTCTAATTCCTTTGTCGAACATAATACTTCCTATAGCAGCAATCATAGCCGCATTGTCTGTACAAAGAGAAAGAGGCGGGATAATCAGTTCTAAGCCTTCCTTGTCTCTAAATGCCTCTTTAAGCGCACTTCTTAATCCCTTATTGGCCGCAACACCACCAGCAAGCAGGACCTGCCTTACATTGTATTCCTCAGCGGCCCGCAGAGTCTTAGTGACAAGTACCTCTATGACACTCTCCTGGAAGCTTGCAGCAAGTTCTGCAGGAATGATACTCTCACCACGTTGCTGCGCATTATGGACGGTATTAATAACAGCCGATTTCAGTCCACTGAAACTAAAGTCATAGGACCCCTCCTCCAGCCAGGCACGGGGCAATGGGATAGTAGCAGCTCCCTCTTGGGCAAGCCTATCGATGTGAGGGCCGCCAGGGTATGGCATCTTCAATACCCTCGCTACTTTATCGTAAGCCTCTCCGGCTGCATCATCACGTGTTTCTCCAATTACTTCAAAATGGCCATGTTCTTTCATATAAACCAATTCCGTGTGCCCACCCGAAACGACCAGAGCCAGCAAGGGAAATTTCATTTCAGTTACAATCCTATTAGCATAAATATGGCCAGCAATATGATGTACTGGGACAAGTGGTTTTTGATGTGTAAAAGCAAGTGCCTTCGCTGCATTCACACCTATTAAAAGCGCTCCAACCAAACCTGGACCCTCAGTTACAGCAATCGCACTAATATCATCCATTGTAGCCTCTGCCTGCTTCAACGCTTCTTCTAATACCATTGTCATCTCCTCAACATGGTGGCGTGAAGCGATTTCTGGTACAACTCCTCCAAAGCGTTTGTGACTTTCAATCTGGGAGGCCACAACATTTGCCGCAATTTCCCTTCCATTCTTTATTATGGCTACAGCCGTTTCATCGCAGCTCGTTTCTATTCCTAAAATCAATTGATTTTTCATCCTAATTTCACCCACATTACAATCCCATCTTCACCATTGTCCGTGTAATAGTTTTTTCTTATTCCGCCATCCTGAAAGCCCAGCTTCCTATAAAGATTTCTTGCAGGAAGATTGGAAACTCTTACTTCGAGGGTCATGCTTGTTGCTCCCATTTGCTTTGATGTTTCCATCACTTTTCTCAACAATACTTCACCAAGCCTTCTACCCCTGTACTGCGGAAGGATAGCAATATTTGTTATATGTGCCTCATCTACAACGATCCACACTCCACAATAACCTATAGGTTCTCCTTTTTCCTCCAAGATTATATAGACGGCGTACTGGTTATGATGAAGTTCATTATAAAATGCTTCCCTGCTCCAGGGAAGTGTAAAAGATTCTTTTTCAATTATCATAATTCGATCCAGGTCTTCCTCTTTCATATATCTGAACGACAAGGTTTCATGAATATCATTCATGTCCATTTCCCCTTGCTTCAAGCCACTTCGCTTCCGCTTCGGCAAGACGGATATAATTTGGCACGAAGGAATGAGTATCTGCAGCCTCCAATTCTTTTCCCAGAAAAGCAAGCTCTGAGGGCCTTGGATTCATTTCGGCAGGACTTGCAAAAAATGCCTTTTCTCCCAGTGAAGCCTGTATGACGGTTTGATGAAGGCTTGAGTCATTGCCTATAAATAATACCTTTTCCCCAAGCTCCGCCAAATAATTAGACCAATCATCCATCAGAACTAGACGATCTGATACAACAGCATCAACCAATCCACCTTTTGCTTTGTAAAGTCCTGTATAAGCCTGTCCACGTCTTGCGTCAAATAGAGGTGCAATGCAGCCATCAAAATAACGTCCGTTCATGGCTAGTACATGAAGGCTTGATACACCCACCAGCGGAATATTTAAGGACCAGGCCATTGTTTTGGCAACAGTTACTCCAATTCGAACCCCTGTATAAGAACCAGGTCCTTCCGCGACAACTATACGGTCCAAATCGGCAGGCTTAAGACCTGCTTCATGTAGCGTAAATTCGATAGCGGGCATGATTCTGATGGAATGGTTTTTCTTCAAGTTGGTACTATATTCTGCAACTACTTTATCCCCATCCGTAACTGCCACACCAAGCGGGTAATTTGATGTATCAATAGCAAGTATTTTCATGAAAAGAACTCCTTACATAATTGCTCATAGCGGCTTCCTTTTGGGTTAAAAAGAAGCTTCCTCTTATTGTCTGGCTCGTGGCTTATTCTTATGTCTAGTCTATCCAGGGGAAGCTGATCGCCAATCAGATGTGCCCATTCAACGACTGTTACGCCTTCCCCTTCAAAGTACTCATCAAAGCCAAGGTCCTCATACTCATCTGTTACTCTGTATACATCCATGTGATATAAGGGCAAACGGCCAGAATATTCCTTAATAATTGTAAAGGTCGGACTATTAACCATTTTTTCAATGCCCAGTCCTTTTGCCAATCCCTTTGTAAATGTTGTTTTTCCTGCACCGAGGTCTCCCTCAAGAGTTAGTACATCACCTGGCTGAAGATAACCGGCGAGCTTTTCAGAAAGGCTCATTGTTTCCTCAGTACTTGATGAAATATATTCAAATACGTTCATGTCATCACCTTTATTTAGGAACTTTAGATACACCTGTTGGTTATGGCTGCAAAAAAACCTTAGGAAGTAAGTTCCTAAGGATAATACGCCTATATGTAGTTTACATGATTTTATGAAAATGGGCAAAAAGGCCAGAAGTAGTGGAGAAATTCTCTAGAAATAAAAAAAGACGAAACCAATGTTTCGTTTTCCTTTATCAGTCTATGAAACTGAAATGGCGGTCTGGACGGGACTCGAACCCGCGACCTCCTGCGTGACAGGCAGGCATTCTAACCAACTGAACTACCAGACCAAATTGCGGGGGCAGGATTTGAACCTGCGACCTTCGGGTTATGAGCCCGACGAGCTGCCAGACTGCTCCACCCCGCGACGATAAAAATGATTCTGATTTCACCATGCTCTTAGCGAGCAATGACTTTCCCCTAAAATATTTTATGCACTAACTACACTTCTTGTTACAGTGCAAAAATAAAATTGGGATAGCCCGGCAGCGTCCTACTCTCACAGGGGCTTACGCCCCAACTACCATCGGCGCTGAGAAGCTTAACTTCCGTGTTCGGGATGGGAACGGGTGTGGCCTTCTCGCCATAACTGCCAGACTATATGAGGGTTGTTCCCTCAAAACTGGGTAATCGTAAAGGAAGAAATAGAAGAACATCAAGCAATCAAATATGGTTAAGTCCTCGATCTATTAGTATCAGTCAGCTCCACACGTCGCCGCGCTTCCACCTCTGACCTATCAACCTGATCATCTTTCAGGGATCTTACTTCTTGCGAATGGGAAATCTCATCTTGAGGGGGGCTTCATGCTTAGATGCTTTCAGCACTTATCCCGTCCGCACATAGCTACCCAGCGATGCCTTTGGCAAGACAACTGGTACACCAGCGGTGCGTCCATCCCGGTCCTCTCGTACTAAGGACAGCTCCTCTCAAATTTCCTGCGCCCACGACGGATAGGGACCGAACTGTCTCACGACGTTCTGAACCCAGCTCGCGTACCGCTTTAATGGGCGAACAGCCCAACCCTTGGGACCGACTACAGCCCCAGGATGCGATGAGCCGACATCGAGGTGCCAAACCTCCCCGTCGATGTGGACTCTTGGGGGAGATAAGCCTGTTATCCCCGGGGTAGCTTTTATCCGTTGAGCGATGGCCCTTCCATGCGGAACCACCGGATCACTAAGCCCGACTTTCGTCCCTGCTCGACTTGTAGGTCTCGCAGTCAAGCTCCCTTGTGCCTTTACACTCTGCGAATGATTTCCAACCATTCTGAGGGAACCTTTGGGCGCCTCCGTTACATTTTAGGAGGCGACCGCCCCAGTCAAACTGCCTGCCTGACACTGTCTCCCACCCCGATAAGGGGTGCGGGTTAGAATTTCAATACAGCCAGGGTAGTATCCCACCGACGCCTCCACCGAAGCTGGCGCTCCGGCTTCTCAGGCTCCTACCTATCCTGTACAAGCTGTACCAAAATTCAATATCAGGCTGCAGTAAAGCTCCACGGGGTCTTTCCGTCCTGTCGCGGGTAACCTGCATCTTCACAGGTACTATAATTTCACCGAGTCTCTCGTTGAGACAGTGCCCAGATCGTTACGCCTTTCGTGCGGGTCGGAACTTACCCGACAAGGAATTTCGCTACCTTAGGACCGTTATAGTTACGGCCGCCGTTTACTGGGGCTTCGATTCAGAGCTTCGCGTGAGCTAACCCCTCCTCTTAACCTTCCAGCACCGGGCAGGCGTCAGCCCCTATACTTCGCCTTGCGGCTTCGCAGAGACCTGTGTTTTTGCTAAACAGTCGCCTGGGCCTATTCACTGCGGCTCTTCAGGGCTATGAACCCTAAAGAGCACCCCTTCTCCCGAAGTTACGGGGTCATTTTGCCGAGTTCCTTAACGAGAGTTCTCTCGCTCACCTTAGGATTCTCTCCTCGCCTACCTGTGTCGGTTTGCGGTACGGGCACCTTTCATCTCGCTAGAGGCTTTTCTTGGCAGTGTGGAATCAGGAACTTCGGTACTAAATTTCCCTCGCTGTCACAGCTCAGCCTTCACGGGAAGTGGATTTGCCTGCTTCCCAGCCTAACTGCTTAGACGCACATGTCCAATAGTGCGCTTACCCTATCCTCCTGCGTCCCCCCATTGCTCAAACGATGAAGAGGTGGTACAGGAATATCAACCTGTTGTCCATCGCCTACGCCTTTCGGCCTCGGCTTAGGTCCCGACTAACCCTGAGCGGACGAGCCTTCCTCAGGAAACCTTAGGCATTCGGTGGATGGGATTCTCACCCATCTTTCGCTACTCATACCGGCATTCTCACTTCCAAGCGCTCCACAAGTCCTTCCGGTCTTGCTTCGACGCCCTTGGAACGCTCTCCTACCGCGGACACCATAAGGTGTCCACCCACAGCTTCGGTGATACGTTTAGCCCCGGTACATTTTCGGCGCAGAGTCACTCGACCAGTGAGCTATTACGCACTCTTTAAATGATGGCTGCTTCTAAGCCAACATCCTGGTTGTCTAAGCAACTCCACATCCTTTTCCACTTAACGTATACTTTGGGACCTTAGCTGGTGGTCTGGGCTGTTTCCCTTTTGACTACGGATCTTATCACTCGCAGTCTGACTCCCACGGATAAGTCTTTGGCATTCGGAGTTTGTCTGAATTCGGTAACCCGATGGGGGCCCCTAGTCCAAACAGTGCTCTACCTCCAAGACTCTTACAACGTGAGGCTAGCCCTAAAGCTATTTCGGAGAGAACCAGCTATCTCCAAGTTCGATTGGAATTTCTCCGCTACCCACACCTCATCCCCGCACTTTTCAACGTGCGTGGGTTCGGGCCTCCAGTAGGTGTTACCCTACCTTCACCCTGGACATGGGTAGATCACCTGGTTTCGGGTCTACGGCCACATACTCATTCGCCCTATTCAGACTCGCTTTCGCTGCGGCTCCGCTTTTTCAGCTTAACCTTGCATGGGACCGTAACTCGCCGGTTCATTCTACAAAAGGCACGCCATCACCCATGAACGGGCTCTGACTACTTGTAGGCACACGGTTTCAGGATCTTTTTCACTCCCCTTCCGGGGTGCTTTTCACCTTTCCCTCACGGTACTGGTTCACTATCGGTCACTAGGGAGTATTTAGCCTTGGGAGATGGTCCTCCCGGATTCCGACCGGATTTCACGTGTCCGGCCGTACTCAGGATCCACTCAGGAGGGAACGAAGTTTCGACTACAGGGCTTTTACCTTCTACGGCTGGCCTTTCCAGGCCTCTTCACCTACCCCGTTCCTTTGTAACTCCATGTTGAGTGTCCTACAACCCCGAAAGGCAAGCCTTTCGGTTTGGGCTATATCCCGTTTCGCTCGCCGCTACTTGGGGAATCGCGTTTGCTTTCTCTTCCTCCGGGTACTTAGATGTTTCAGTTCCCCGGGTATGCCTTCAATACCCTATGAATTCAGGTAAAGATACTATCCCATTACGGATAGTGGGTTTCCCCATTCGGAAATCTCCGGATCAAAGCTCACTTACAGCTCCCCGGAGCATATCGGTGTTAGTCCCGTCCTTCATCGGCTCCTAGTGCCAAGGCATCCACCGTGCGCCCTTTCTAACTTAACCTAAAAGGTTTGTTCACTCTATTAAATAGAGAGAAAACTAAAATGGCGATCACTCGGTTCTTCTTGGTTACTTCTTTTTACGATTATCCAGTTTTCAAGGAACAAGGCTACTGACTTCAATCACATCATGACTGAACATCAGAGCGTTACTTCGTGCTGCCTTGCGACGAGCTCAAGGATAATCCTCGAACTACTGCGGCGCAGGAGCAAAGAAATAAAGTTTTGAAGGTTTCTCAATAGAAAATGAGAAGATTGCTCCCTCAAAACTAAACAAACAAGCAGTCAACATCACAGTTCGTAAGAACTGAGTTCCGATTGCCACAAAGGGCAATATCCTTAGAAAGGAGGTGATCCAGCCGCACCTTCCGATACGGCTACCTTGTTACGACTTCACCCCAATCATCTGTCCCACCTTAGGCGGCTGGCTCCAAAAGGTTACCCCACCGACTTCGGGTGTTACAAACTCTCGTGGTGTGACGGGCGGTGTGTACAAGGCCCGGGAACGTATTCACCGCGGCATGCTGATCCGCGATTACTAGCGATTCCGGCTTCATGCAGGCGAGTTGCAGCCTGCAATCCGAACTGAGAATGGTTTTATGGGATTGGCTTCACCTCGCGGCTTCGCTGCCCTTTGTACCATCCATTGTAGCACGTGTGTAGCCCAGGTCATAAGGGGCATGATGATTTGACGTCATCCCCACCTTCCTCCGGTTTGTCACCGGCAGTCTCCCTAGAGTGCCCAACTGAATGCTGGCAACTAAGGACAAGGGTTGCGCTCGTTGCGGGACTTAACCCAACATCTCACGACACGAGCTGACGACAACCATGCACCACCTGTCACTCTGTCCCCCGAAGGGGAACGCTCTGTCTCCAGAGTTGTCAGAGGATGTCAAGACCTGGTAAGGTTCTTCGCGTTGCTTCGAATTAAACCACATGCTCCACCGCTTGTGCGGGCCCCCGTCAATTCCTTTGAGTTTCAGCCTTGCGGCCGTACTCCCCAGGCGGAGTGCTTAATGCGTTTGCTGCAGCACTAAGGGGCGGAAACCCCCTAACACTTAGCACTCATCGTTTACGGCGTGGACTACCAGGGTATCTAATCCTGTTTGCTCCCCACGCTTTCGCGCCTCAGCGTCAGTTACAGACCAGAGAGCCGCCTTCGCCACTGGTGTTCCTCCACATCTCTACGCATTTCACCGCTACACGTGGAATTCCGCTCTCCTCTTCTGCACTCAAGTCCCCCAGTTTCCAATGACCCTCCACGGTTGAGCCGTGGGCTTTCACATCAGACTTAAAGGACCGCCTGCGCGCGCTTTACGCCCAATAATTCCGGACAACGCTTGCCACCTACGTATTACCGCGGCTGCTGGCACGTAGTTAGCCGTGGCTTTCTGGTCAGGTACCGTCAAGGTACCGGCAGTTACTCCGGTACTTGTTCTTCCCTGACAACAGAGCTTTACGACCCGAAGGCCTTCTTCGCTCACGCGGCGTTGCTCCGTCAGACTTTCGTCCATTGCGGAAGATTCCCTACTGCTGCCTCCCGTAGGAGTCTGGGCCGTGTCTCAGTCCCAGTGTGGCCGATCACCCTCTCAGGTCGGCTACGCATCGTTGCCTTGGTGAGCCATTACCTCACCAACTAGCTAATGCGCCGCGGGCCCATCTGTAAGTGACAGCCGAAACCGTCTTTCAGCTTCCCGACATGTGTCAGAAAGGATTATCCGGTATTAGCACCGGTTTCCCGGTGTTATCCCAGTCTTACAGGCAGGTTGCCCACGTGTTACTCACCCGTCCGCCGCTAAAGTTTTAAAAGCAAGCTTTTAAAACCCCGCTCGACTTGCATGTATTAGGCACGCCGCCAGCGTTCGTCCTGAGCCAGGATCAAACTCTCCAATAAAGAGTGAGTGATTAGCTCATAAAGTTACGTTAGCTGATGGCCGAAGCCATCATAAAATAATTGTTTGTTGACGCTTGTTTGTTTAGTTTTCAAGGAACAATTTGGAGCGGGTGATGGGAATCGAACCCACGACATCAGCTTGGAAGGCTGGAGTTTTACCATTAAACTACACCCGCATAATATAAAATTTTAAATGGTCGGGAAGACAGGATTCGAACCTGCGACCCCTTGGTCCCAAACCAAGTGCTCTACCAAGCTGAGCTACTTCCCGTAATATGGCGCGCCCGAAAGGAGTCGAACCCATAACCTTCTGATCCGTAGTCAGACGCTCTATCCAATTGAGCTACGGGCGCATTTTATAAAATCACCAGCGTTGATAATGAAGCTTTTTGGTGCGGCCGAGAGGACTTGAACCTCCACGGTGTTGCCACCACTAGGCCCTCAACCTAGCGCGTCTGCCGATTCCGCCACGACCGCATGTTTCACAGCGACATTCATTATAATATCACGCACTCAATTGTTTTGCAACTGGTATTTTTAAACATTGGTGCGGGTGAAGGGAGTCGAACCCCCACGCCTTGCGGCGCCAGATCCTAAGTCTGGTGCGTCTGCCAATTCCGCCACACCCGCTTAATTATTATGGTGAGCCATGAAGGACTCGAACCTTCGACCCTCTGATTAAAAGTCAGATGCTCTACCAACTGAGCTAATGGCTCAAACTTAAACACTACTCTACAAAAGAATTAATGGTAAAAAGAATGGCTGGGCTAGCAGGATTCGAACCTACGAATGACGGAGTCAAAGTCCGTTGCCTTACCGCTTGGCTATAGCCCAATGAAAATAAAAACCAATGACCCCTACGGGATTCGAACCCGTGTTACCGCCGTGAAAGGGCGGTGTCTTAACCGCTTGACCAAGGGGCCATATATATAATTTTACAGGAGCGGAGAAGGAGGGATTTGAACCCTCGCGCCGGTTACCCGACCTACACCCTTAGCAGGGGCGCCTCTTCAGCCTCTTGAGTACTTCCCCAAAAAATGGCTCCGCAGGTAGGACTCGAACCTACGACCGATCGGTTAACAGCCGATTGCTCTACCACTGAGCTACTGCGGAATAATAAAGTGTTTCTATACAATTAGATAGCTATTGTGTCCCCACCTCAGAAAGCCAAAGCAAGCAGCTGCTCGGCGGGTACAACTCGCAGCATTTTCATGGAAGTCTTGCTCGTCTCTACCACTGAGCTACTGCGGAATAAATTTAAAAATATTAATTTTTCAAGTCAACATCTCCTGTCGACTCTTTACATTATAATGACGGTCCAGTCCAATGTCAAGAAGAACTCAGCATTAAATTTTTCCGGCATTTCCATTCACTGCTCAATGCGGATTTCCTTAACTTTAAGTAGCTTTCCGCGGCATTTACCACATACATACCTTGAAGTATTTAATGACCGCTTCCTTTGATAAGTTGCCCCACAAGAAGAACATTCATAAATGAGAACTTTTCTGTTGCTCTTCTTTTCCTGATTCTCAGGCAGCTGTCCGCAAAACCGAGGGGCATCTACCTGCTTTAACAATGCTTTAAATTCAGGATCCCTATGTTGATATCCTAACCCTCTTAGATGGAGATGATAATGGCAAAGTTCATGTTTTATTATGCCCACCATTTCATCAAAACCTAACTGCTCTAAATACTTTTTGTTAATTTCGATATTATGTGACTTAAGCAAATACCGGCCGCCAGTGGTTTTTAGCCTTGAATTGAATACAGCCTTATGCTTAAAGGGAATACCGAAATGTTGAAGAGACAACGTTTCAGTAAGGTTTTGAAGTTCATGATTTTCCATGCCTGCCTCTAGCCCCACTTTCGATGAACATGACAACCTATTATATCATACTATACAGAAATCCGTGAGCGACGGGAGGGAATCCAATGCCAACTTGGTTTCAGAACAGAATGAGGCGGGCTTTTTATGAAAAAAACCGCTACCAAATCAAACTCCTGAATCAATGCTGGTTTTTTTATAGAAAAAATAACCCGGCTTAAAGGCATTATAGAAATGAACAAAAGCGCATGCGCCTCGTTAATCACCATACAAATATTTAAAGGGATTACGAAGAGCTTAAGCGTTTGATGATGGCTTATCGTAGGGCGAGGTTGAATCTGCGCAGACGCTCCTCATTACGCTACTGCAAAAATTTCGTGCTTTCGAGGAAGCTTTGTGTAACTGGACTTAGACACACCCAATAATAAAAGTAAACACAGTCGAGAAATCTATAAATTCCACCTATAAAAGAAAGACGTGCCCATCAGGCACGCCCCGTTAAGTTAATGGCTTTTTGCCGTTGACTATTATTTTGCCTCGAGGCTATTATTCCGCCTCAAGCATCGTAAGAGAGACCCGGCCCTTTTGCTTATCGATAGAATCCACCCAAACTGTCACTACATCCCCAACCGAAACAACGTCGAGCGGATGTTTAACAAATTGTTTTTTCAGCTTGCTAATGTGGACGAGACCATCTTGTTTTACACCTATATCCACGAACGCACCAAAGTCCACTACATTCCGGACCGTCCCTTGCAGTTCCATACCAGGTTTTAGATCTTCTAATTTTAGGACATCCTTTTTCAGCAACGGCGCGTCCATTTCATCACGCGGGTCTCTCTCCGGGCGCACGAGTGCTTCGATAATATCTTTCAATGTGATTTCCCCGATAGAAAGTTCCTGGGCTAGCCGGACAATATTTAACCCGCTTAAAGATGCCCGCAAGTGCTCGCTGCCCAAATCCTCAGAAGTAAATCCAAGGCTTCTTAGCAATTGTTTTACAACTTGATAATTCTCCGGATGAATGCCTGTTCGGTCCAATGGTTCTGTTCCGTCAATAATTCTTAGGAATCCAATGGCCTGTTCATAAGTCTTTGAACCGAGGCGCGGGATTTTCTTTAGTTCATTACGATTTGTAAATTTCCCTTCCTCTTCCCGCTTCTTGACAATGTTCCCCGCAGTTGTTTTCGTTAGCCCTGATACATACTGAAGGAGTGAAATCGATGCGGTATTTACATTTACCCCTACTTGGTTTACTGCTGTTTCCACAACAAAATGGAGCGATTCAGAAAGCCTTTTTTGCGATACATCATGCTGGTACTGTCCAACCCCCACGGATTTAGGATCAATTTTAACCAGCTCGGCAAGCGGATCTTGAAGTCGCCTGCCTATTGAAACAGCACTTCTTTCCTCAACCTGCAAGTGCGGAAATTCCTCACGGGCCAGGTCGGAGGCGGAATATACACTCGCTCCAGCCTCATTTACAATTAAATAGAAGATGTCCCGTTTTGATTCCTTTAAGATATCAGCAACAAATTGCTCGGTTTCCCTTGATGCTGTTCCGTTCCCAATTGCGACCATTTGAACAGAGTATTCCTCCAGAATGGCAACAAACTTTTCATGGGCCTCCCGTCGTTTGGCCACAGGAGGATGCGGATAAATAACATCAATCTTCAATACCTTTCCCGTCTCATCAATTACCGCAAGTTTGCACCCTGTTCTGTATGCTGGGTCAACAGCAAGTACAACCCGTCCTCTTAGGGGCGGCTGAAGCAGAAGTTTCCTAAGGTTTTCAGCAAAAATATGGATAGCTTGTTCTTCGCCCTTCTCCGTTAGCTCATTCCTAATTTCGCGTTCAATTGATGGTTGAATGAGCCTTTTGTATGCATCCTCAATTGCTTCACGAACAACAGGAGCAGCAGGAGAATAAGTTTTAAGGATCCATTTTCTGGTCAAATAATTTAAGATGGTATCGGAGTTGACCTTAATAGAAATACGGAGTATATCATCTTTCTCTCCACGATTTAGAGCCAAGATTCGGTGTGGTACTATTTTCCCGGCTGGCTCCTCATACTCATAATACATTTCATAAACCTTTTTCTCATCCTTGTCCGCATCTTTCACAGAGGATGTAACAACTCCCGACTTAAAGGTTTCCTTGCGAATCCATTTTCTGCTTTCAGCATCATCAGATACCCGTTCAGCAATAATATCCTTAGCTCCGACAATTGCTTCTTCTACTGTATTCACACCTTTTTCTTCTGAAACAAAGCCTTGCGCCTTTTCCTCAACTGATTCTTTAGAGAAAGTCAGGAGCCAGTCAGCAAAAGGTTCTAGCCCTCTTTCTTTTGCAACAGTTGCCTTGGTCCGGCGTTTTTGTTTATATGGTCTGTATAGGTCTTCCAGTTCCTGAAGCTTCACCGCTTTATTGATTTGTTCAGACAACTCATCCGTTAGCTTTCCTTGCTCGGAAATCGAACGAAGGATTTCTTCCTTTCTTTGTGCAAGGCTCTGTAAGTAATGCCATCTATCCAATATATCCCGAATTTGAACTTCATCAAGGGAACCTGTTTGCTCTTTACGATAACGGGCAATAAACGGAACAGTATTTCCCTCATTGACCATGGACATTACATTATGTACTTGCTTATAGGCGATCCCTTGTTCTTTAGCTATGCGTTTTGCTAGTTCATCCTGCTTTGATAATATTTCGTTCACCAATGCATTCCTCCACTCATCTGGCTTACTTCCTTATTGTATCAAATTCTTAAGCTCCCTCCTATTCCATCAAAAGCCACACCGAAAAGCACATTAAGTTCAAATGGAATTAAGCTTTTTTAATGAGCCACGATGCTATTACACAACTAAAAAAGGAAACCTGCTTAGTGCAGGCTTCCAATAATAAAGGTAGCGTCATCTGTTTTATTTGTATACTTGCGTTTAATTTCTTCGGCAATCATCGCAACAGGGAATAGGCCTTTCAGCATGCCCTTTACCCCCTGAAACTCATAACCATCTGAGAAAATTAAGAATTTGGAATGGGGATCATAAGAAAAGCGCTGAGTATGATAAGTTTGCCGTTTTCCGGACAAATAGCCTGTCACTGGCAAGGGATATGTCAACTTCCCTTTCGAAGAATAAAGGAAGAATCGGATATTGCCGACACAGCTGTAGACAAACTCCCTCGCATGAAAGTATACCTTCAATACAGAGACAGCTGCTCCCCTTTTGTTTATAAGAGCATCATTGCAAAATTTCATTAAAGTTTCTACATCTTCATGATGATTTTGTTCAACTGCCACAACAACAGCATTTGACGCTTCATAGGCGTACTCCCCACTACCAAGCCCGTCTGCAAGCACACAAACGAAATAGTCATCTGTGGCCACAAAGTAATAGCTGTCTCCGCAGTACGCCTTTCCTTCCTTGGCTGTCTGGTATGCATAAACTTCAATGTTGTTTTTCACAAGATGATCGTTCATGAAAGACACTCCGAATTATTGGTCTCCGAATTAATGGCTTCCTGCAGTTTCTTAATAGCTCTTCTTTGCAGTCGGGAAACATGCATTTGAGAAATGCCAAGTTTATCGCCAGCATCTTTTTGGCTCATATTTTCAAGGTACGTATATTGAATGATTTTCTTTTCTCGATCATTCAGAACATGAAGAACTTTTTCAAGGACCAATCGCTGGTTTATCCTTTCATATCCCTCATCAACATTGCCTACAATGTCGAGCAGTGTAACTGTACCTCCGTCAGAATCAGCCTCAATGGAGTGATCTACCGACAACGCTTGATAGCTTTTACCCATTTCCATCGCTTCCAGTACTTCTTCCTCTGACACTTCAAGCGCTTCAGCGATTTCAATTACCTTAGGCGAGCGGTGCAACTGAGTTGTCAATTCTTCAACCGTTGTTTTTATTTTTGGGCCAAGTTCCTTTATCCTTCTTGGGACATGGACACTCCATGTTTTATCCCGTAGGAACCGTTTGATTTCTCCAATTATTGTCGGGACAGCAAATGCTTCAAAGCTTTTTCCGAAAGTCTCATCATATCTCCTGATCGCACCAAGCAGGCCTATCATTCCCACCTGGAAGATATCTTCATGAAAGGATCGGCCTTTCGAGTATTTCCGGGCAATGGTTTCAACCAGATTTTTATAATGGATTACTAATTGGTCCTGCGCACTCTCATCCTGATTTAACTGGTACGCTTTAATGAGCTCATTTACTTCCTGTTTGCTGGAAGAGTTAGGTTGAGATTGTTTCGACATCCGTCTCCACCTGCTCTCCTTCAAGGTATTTCGTCATGAAGACGGTAACACCTTCCTTGTGGTGAATCCTGACTTCATCCATTAAGGTTTCAATCAGGTAGAGACCCAAGCCTCCTTCACGCAAAAACTCTACGGAATCATTATCTTCATAGCGTCCGAGGCCTTTTCGGGCCGATTCAAAGTCAAAGCTCTGGCCGCTATCAGCAACCATTACCTCAAGGCGGTCAGAATATAGGCCAAAGCCGACAATAACCTCTCCCTGCTCATGGTTTTTATAGGCGTGCTGGACAGCATTCGTACATGCCTCACTAGTAGCAATCTTCAAATCCTCCAAGTCGTCATATGAAAAACCCATCCGGCTGGCAATTCCCGAGAGTGTCAGGCGGATGACTCCAACATATTCGGGTTTGGCAGGAATTTTCATTTCAATATAGTCAAACGCCTGGTTCATTGCACTCCACCCTCTATCTGGCTGTTAATATCAATAATATCTGCCAGACCCGTAATTTCAAACAATCTATTTAACCGGTCGGATAAGCCCACAAGCTTAAATTCGCCGTCATGGCTTCTGACCGATTTGAATACACCAACAATTACACCTAATCCAGTACTATCCATATAGGATACTTCTGAGAGATCGATTACCATCTTTACCCCAGTTTTCTCAGATAGAGGAAAAACAGCTTCACGAAGTTTTGGTGCAGTGTAAGCATCAATTTCACCACTTACATATATTTCAACAAAATCACTGGATTCGTTGACATCAAGTTTAATATTCATTTTGACCCACCCCTGTCTATTTATTATACCGCTTAAAACTATACCCTTTTAAAACAAGCTTAAACGTTTCTTTTCAGAATGATTAATGTAAAATCATCCCTGAGTTGGAAGTCCTGAAGCCTCTCCAGGTCCTTATATATATTATTTACGATTTCTTGGGCTTCCATATGGATATATTTTCTTATGTATCCAATCAATGCATCGCGTTCAAGAAACCCTTCCTCCGTCCGGCATTCGGTTACGCCATCTGACATGAGGATAATCATGTCTCCCGGTTTTACCTTCTGCTCGAACTGCAGGTACTTGGTCTTTTTATCAATCCCCAGCAATAGGCCTTTCGCTTCCATCTCCAAAAACTCGTCTGTTTCGGCAATATAGTAAAATCCAGGTTCATGGCCTGCGGATGAAAAATGAAACGTATGTGATTCAGGGTCATACATACCATAAAACATTGTTATAAACATACTAGGATCGACATTCTGTTCAACAACCCGGTTCAGGCTTTCAAGCACCATATGAGGCGCATGGCGATTTTCCGGAAGGCTATCCATTGCGTATTTAATCATTGACATGCATAGCGCTGCAGGAATTCCTTTCCCTATAACATCCGCTATCGCTACGTTCACACAGCCATTATCATCCTGGACAAAGTGAAAGTAATCCCCATTCATATGCCTTGCTGGAACACTCAAAGCCCCTATATCCAAATCAGGAACATTAGGGATGGAAGTTCCAAGAAGTGTCTGCTGAACATTTGCAGCGATTTCCATTTCGGTTCGGTACTCCAATTGCTTACTCCTCAAACTTTGATGCTCGGAATACGCCAGGCCGTAGCCAACCATAACTTCAAGCAGGACATCAAAGGAATGGACAATACTTTCAGGAACATTAGGATAGAGATCAAGCAGCAGACTTTTATGAAGGCTGACGATTTCTTCCGGAGAAATATTTTTCTCAATTAATTCCCTTGTGAACTTCTGCCCCTGATACAGCGTTTGCTCTGACTGTTCCTTTAAATATTCCATTAAAATAGTCCGGTACTTTTCTTCCATTTTATCCTGCAAACCCATCACACTCCTCCTATCGGAGCCATTTGACTGCTCGAATATCCGTTCCTTTGCCAGGTGACGAGAGAATGTCGAATTCATCCATAAGCCGCTTTACACCGGGAAGGCCGGCTCCCAGGCCACCTGATGTAGAAAACCCATCTTCCATTACCTGCCTGATTTCACTAATTCCCGGGCCGCTATCAACAGCAATTACTTTTAGGCCTGATTTAGAACCCTCATATATTTTTTCTATACAGATTTGCCCCTGTCCGGCATACAAATAGATATTTCTTGCCAGCTCACTTATTGCAGTGGTGATTCTGGCCTGGTCCACTGTGCCGAACCCAAGCTCTTTGGCTACATTACGGCCGAGCTGACGGGCTGCCACAATGTCCCATTCGTTCAGGATTTTTACACAGGATTGGATGCCCATCTAGCTAATCCCCCAATTCCTGTTGTAATTTCTCCAAACCTTTTTCTAAGTCTAATGCCGTCAGGACATCTTCCATTCCAATACCCAGTTCAATCAGCGTAATTGCAACCGCAGGCTGAATCCCCGTAATAACGACCTTGGCTCCCATCAGTTTGGACATGCTAATCACATCGCCTAGAACTTTGGCAATGAAGGAGTCGATAAAATCAATCGAGGTAATATCAATGACAACCCCATTTGCGCTTGTTTCATGAATTTTATGGAGCAGGTCTTCCTGGAACTGGAGGGCTGTCTGGTCATCCAGCTCCCACTGAATGGAAACAAGCAGGCAGTCATGCAGCTTTAATATCGGTATCCTCATCCTCATTTTGTACCCTCCACCTTTATTATTTTCCTATTTGTAAGTTCAAGTGCTGCCTCAACGCCTTTTTTCAATGTATTCTTTGTCGTGAACAAATTAAGGTCAATTCCCAAATTCACAATCGTTTGAGCTATTTCTGGCCTGATTCCGCAAAGCATACACTTTGCCCCCACTAAACGGACGGCTTCAGCAGCCTGTATAATATGGTGAGCAACCATGGTATCAACCACTGGCACGCCAGTTATATCAATTAAGACAACTTCCGATCTGTGTTTCACCACTCCGGTCAACAGATTTTCCATTATTTGCTTTGCCCGCTCTGTATCAATTGTTCCAACAAGAGGCATGACCGTTATACCTTCAAATACCGGAATTAGTGGAGCGGACAATTCCTGGAGGGCAATTTTTTGAAGTGAAACAGTCCGTTCCCAGGTTCGGGAGTAGACATCAACCACTTCATTTTGAAGAGGGCTCACCCAACGATCGAAGGTATATACGACCTTCATTTGATTGTCTTCAGTAACAAAACCTTTTTGAACCATACCTTCAAAAACAATCTTGCTGAATATCCTAATTCCCTCAATGACAAAATGGAGCGGCCAGCCTAACCTAACCACCTTTTCAGCAAAATCAATCAGCCTGTTCTGAAACTCCTCTTTAGAGCCCTGAAGGCTGGAAGCAATTAAATCTATGAACTCAGAACTTGTTAAGGCGAAAACATGCTCAGAAACGAGTTTCAAGACCCTCTCGTCTCCCTCGTTTTTCATTCTTTCGCTCCACTCATACACAAGTTCGTTCTTTTGTTCATTCACATAGTCCAATATTAGGTTCTCCACTATGGTCCTCCCCTATTTCAGGACATTTTATCTATCATGTGTCCTAAAAAAATCACAAAAAATGATTTGTCCGTTAATGTTCTACTATTAATTAAATGATAACAGTTTTAAACAGTCAATTCCAAACTAACGGATTGACAAAAGTACCATCTTAAATTAAGACTCTTTTTGAGTTTACCCAAAAGTAAGACTATTACTTTTACCCAGATTATGATAAAAGCAAACCATTTTAAATAAAATAATTATTTATTTTTCATCTCCTGCCAACGATTAATCAAACGGTGTTGATTTCCGCTCCACAAAGCCAAAAATAAAAAGACAAGCCGTCTCGGCTTGCCTGGATCAGAATCATTCGGATGAGGTGGTATGTAAAGTACGCTCCGATAAGAGCGTATTTTTGTTAAAATTCGATGAGACCCACGCTTATTTGCAAGGCTTCATCCACTTTTTCCATCATTTCGTCATCAAGATGGGTGATTTTGTCAGTCAATCGTTGTTTATCAATTGTCCGAATCTGCTCCAGCAGGATGACGGAATCCCGTTCAAAACCATAGCGTTTCGCATCGATTTCAACATGGGTCGGCAGCTTGGCTTTCTGGATTTGCGCCGTGATTGCTGCAATGATTACTGTGGGACTGAACCGGTTCCCAATGTCGTTTTGAATGACGAGGACCGGCCGGACGCCGCCTTGTTCAGAACCGACAACTGGGGATAGGTCTGCAAAATAAACGTCACCACGTTTTACAATCAAAGGATTATCCTCCGCTTACAAGACGTTCAACAGTGTGTTCCGCCTCATATTCAGCGAGGAATGCTTCTGATGCAATCGTCAAATTAATTTTGGCCATCTCCATGTAACCGCGCCTCATGGCTTCACGAATTTGTCTTTTTTTCCGTTCGCGTAGATAAGCCTTTGTTGCCTGGTAAATAAATTCACTGCGATTTACATTTTCAAGCTTGACGATTCCGTCCAACTCGGTTAAAAGATGTTGCGGTAATTTCACCAGGATTTCCGTTGTTGCGCCAGTCTCTGACACAAGCTACACCTCCACCATCACTATACAGACCATTTTTTGTTTCAGACTCGCCACTCGGGCAAGCATCTCTTTTTATTCGGACAATTCCCGGCCATTATATATCGGACAAGAAGTTGCCATATTTTCTACCAGTTTTAATGATACCACGTTTCGCAAGGCTTGCAAAGCGTATTTAATAATCCAAAGCTAGTATCGGCTTAAAAACTGGGTTTTTATACACTTCATAGTGAATATACTTCCTCTATAAGCGAAGCAAATTGTTGCGAAGTCCTACAATTTCTCCATCTTTTTTATAAACCCTGGGCACTCTGTTAGAAATAATACATGGAACTTCATAATTGATTGTCTCAAGTTTTTCAGCTATTTCATCAATACTAATAAACTCATTCCCTTGCTTCCCAATTAGCGTAACAGCCGTACCAGGAGGAACGTACTCTTTAAGCCGCACCATACATTGGTCCATGCAAATCCTTCCGACAATCGGAGCCCTATGCCCATTCACAAGGACTTCCTGGCCTTGAAGCCTTCGGATCCAGCCATCAGCATAGCCAATGGGTATTGTTCCAATCCATTCATCACCAGAAGCTTCATATGTCGCTCCATAGCTAACCTTTTCTCCCTTATGAATCTGCTTTACCTGGACAAGCCTGGAATGGAGTGAGAATGATTGATGGAGAGGAACAGGCAGGGCAGGCTTGATTTCCTGTGATGGCGTTATACCATACATGGATATACCTAATCGAACTGCATTAAATCTGGCAGCTGGGTATCTCATCCCCGCAGCACTATTGCTAGCATGAACATAGCGAGGATGGCGGTTAAGAATATCCAGCATCTCCTCAAATTTATGAAGCTGTTCCTTAAAATAGTCATCATCATTTTCATCGGCGGTCGCAAAATGAGTGAATATCCCCTCGAACAAAAGCCTCGGATCATTTTCAATAAATGCCTCTGCCTTTTTCAGGGATGCCTCGTCTTTAAATCCCAGCCGGCCCATTCCCGTATCCACTTTTATATGGATAGAGAGCGTATCGTTCCCAAGATGATCAGCTGCTTTTTCCAGCCATTCCATATCGAATGCCGTCACAGTAAGATGTTGGCTGGCAGCTATAGATACATCTTCCGGGCGGGTTGCTCCTAGTATAAGAATTGGTGATGTTATTCCTTTTTTACGGAGGGCAAGTGCTTCGTCCATAAAAGCCACTGCTAAATAACTTGCACCTATTTTAAGGGCCGTCTCGGCAACCTGGACATCACCGTGTCCGTAGGCATTGGCTTTGACAACAGCAATCAGTTCAACATCTTCAGGAAATAATTCTTTTATAGCTGAAACATTTTGAGAAATATCATCCAAATCTATTTCAGCCCACGTATCTCTATAAAAAAAACCTTGTTCTTCCATTATTTCACTTCCTGGCGTGTATCTAGTTCATTTTTTCAATTCATTTATTTTATCATACTCACTGCCAGACCAATACTCAAAAATACCGGCAGTTTTTACGGGTTTTGGTAAACGTGTGAAATAATGCGGCAGGCCCTGGATAATGGGCCTGCCGAAAGTGAGTAATTTTTAGTTATTTTACAAGCTCACCTTGTACAGACATGGCGAGGGAAACCATTTCAGCTTCAGTCAAATCCTTCGAGGCTATCATATAATCTATTCCATCCTGATTCCAGGTTATTGATTGTTTGGTCAAAGCGCCAATTGTAAATCCAAGGTCGACCGGCTCGCCGTTCATATCCGCAGGATAGGAAACAGTCGCAGGTTCAGTTAAGCGCCTTTCCTGAATTAGCGTGAAGGATTTTTCCCCGCCAAACGTTAAGACTACTCTCTTCCCATCTTCAATAGCTAATTCTTTCTCTTCTATCAGTGAAACACCAGGAATTTCTGCTGATGGGTGCTTTACAGTAAAGGAAGTATCCTTATTATCACCATCTGCCATCGCAGGCGTCCCCACCTGGGCCCTTGTCATATTCTTCTGTGTATCAAAGTCCTTTTTATTAAGGTTTGCTTTGAAATTCACCTTGGAAAACTCCACTGTTACCAATGCATTCCTGTCAGAATCCATTACCTTCACAACCGCTGGTGACAAGTCTTTTTTATTCAGCTTAATTTCCTGAAGAGGGAGCATATGGTTATTTTGATATCTGGTTTTTGTTTCAAAGACATAATATTCTTTTGTGGATGAGAATTTAGCAGTTTTATCATTCATTATATCCTGAATTAACGATTCATATAGATAAGCCTGGCTACTGTTCGTTGGCCAATCACTCTGGAAGCGGAAACTCTTGTTTAAAGCCGGTGTCAGCACGAAAACACCTTCCCCGTTCCTGAGTATCATCTGACTTTGATCTTTCTTTGCATTTTTCAAATTCACACGGTAGTAGGTAGGATCCTTATGCCAAATTTCCACGTCATAAACCTGAGGACTTGCCCCCATGGCAAGCGTCATTTTCGCATTGACCTTATACCCGGACAAATCTTCGAGTTTTCCTTCCAAATCTTTGCGGACAGATTCCTGTGACTTCGAGCCACAAGCGGACAGGACTAGTAAAGCCAACAGCCCGGCCATCAGCAGCAACACTTTTCTCCTCATTCCTTCAACCCCTTCATTGTCTATTCACTCGTTAGGGCCTCGGTGCTCACTTGCCTCTACAGCCCGTCTTCCCTATGTCATTACGAATATATGAGACAACCTTGGGGTTTATGATAGCTTGCTTTATCATTAAAAAGAAAAATGCTCTGTTCTTGTAATAGCCTTTCTGAAAAGCGTATTGTCAGTGTTCTAAATTGTTTTATTCAATGATAACTTGGGCAGCAGCATACTGCTTCGTATGGGAAATGGAAAGATGAGCGCGGACCCCATCAGGCTTCAAAAAAAAGGGTTTTCCGTTGGAATCCTTCCCGATTTCAATATCATGAAAGGAAAGACTCTCGCCAATTCCTGTGCCATTCGCTTTCGAAAAAGCTTCCTTTGCAGCAAACCTGCCTGCCAGAAACTCCACCCGCCTACTTTCCGGCAAGCTCAAGTACGTATCCTTTTCCACTGGTGTCAAGATCCTATCAGGAAACCTTATTTGCCTCTCCGTCAGTTTTTTTATTCTGTCAATCTCAATTAAATCGATTCCTATCCCTTTAATCATGTTTACATCCTTCTAATAAAGAATTTTTTCGCATAGCAATAGTCTGAGTTGGATTTTACCTAACGGAAACCGCTATGATAGACATAAGATTTGCCTTTAATAAATACTGTGTTAAACAAGTCTTCGCGCCTTCCGCTTCAATCAACACTGCTTTATATTTTAAAAATTTCTTATTAACATAGTAATAAACATTCCAAAAGCCTCACCCATAAAGGAGGGTTCTCGATGTTCACAAGGACTGAAAGCCTTGGCCAATTTATTCGTTTTTATCCAATTGTTTCAGCAATTATTGCTGTTAATCTTGTTTTTTATCTTGCGACGGTCTTGCCGTTTTTACCGAACTATTTAATCATGGAACGCTTAACAGGCGTTAACTTGTACATCGCTGAGGGGGAATGGTGGAGGCTCATAACCCCGATTTTTATGCATGGAGGGTTTCCGCACTTTCTGTTCAATAGCTTTTCACTCGTTTTGTTTGGCCCTGGCCTTGAACGGATGCTTGGACGAGGGAAGTTTATCCTCGTGTATTTACTTTCTGGAATTGCAGCCAATATTGCAACATTCATCCTTGAGCCTTTGTCATTTAGCCATGTCGGTTCAAGCGGGGCAATATTTGGTTTGTTTGGTTACTACGTAGCTGTTGTTCTGCTCCGCAAAGGCAGAATGTCCAAAGAAGACAGCCAAGTAATCCTCACAATCGCCGCCATCTCCGTTATCATGACCTTTTTTCAGTCCAACATTAACATTACTGCCCACTTGTTTGGCCTCTTAGCCGGATTCCTGCTCGGTGGTGCTGCTAAAAAATAAAGATTTGGCCGTACTCGTAATCTAAGACGGCCTTTCTCTTTTGTTGTCAACCAATCATTGCTTTGTCTGTTCCGCGGAATACCAGTTGTATATAAAAAGCGCATCTTCGGCATCCACATCCTGCACACTGCCCCCGGCTGTACCGGCACCCGACTTCGCATACGCTTCCACCCGGGTAAGCTTTTTTCTTTTTTGAAAATAACTTTCCCGTAAATCCAGCGATTGTATTTTGTTTTTTGTCATAAATACGGTAACTTTAGCTAGGTTTCTAAAACGGAAGCTTAGCTGTCCGCCATCAATCCCCCAGCCCGCTGCCCGATAGCAGCTATATGCCCAAACTGCACCGAGAATAGGGAGCAACAAGGCAGCATACCCCCATGGCCGGAAAAAGAAAACCATAACCGCCGCAACGGGCAAGGTTATCAATAAGTTTCTTAACATATAACGGCTTAACGCCCTTTTCGGAACCGGGACAAGCGTAGTTTTAAACTGATACGCCGGAAGATGCCCAGATAGAACCGATGAGACTTCACTCACCTTTATAAGCGGCAAAAGAAGAACCCTGGCGCTATCCTTATCGATAGATGAACCACCTGCACTTTCCACATGTACCGCGGCATAACCCAGCATTTCCCGCAGAGGATTCTGGGTAATTTGAATGGCTTGAATTCTCTTTAGAGGTATCGTAATTTTTCTTTTTTCCAGCAATCCACGTGAAATGATTAAGTCATCACCCATTTTTCCAACCGTGTAATTGCCATACTTAATCATCATACCTGTAATTGCCAATACCCATGCAATTAGAAAGCCCATAAAAACGAGAATGGAAACAAACACAATCCCACTTTCCACTATTGTTTCAAATCCGCTAAAAACCTGTTTATATGGTATGAATTCATCAAACTGAGTCAGGAATGCGAGAACTGCGGAAATCACAACTCCCACTCCACCGGATGTTGAGGCCATAATGAAGAGAAGATATGGAGATAGCTTATAAATCGGGTAATCCTCCATGGCTGGTTCTTCTACCCCTTGAGCACGGGCCAAATTTCTCCCGGAAAAAATAACATCCTCCAAACGTGAGGCTTCCTCTCTTGTTATAGCTGTAAGACTCGCCTCGGTCGAGTCGCTTCCAGCCCCGCCTCCGGCTGTTTCAATTTTCAGCTGCACCAAACCAAATGGTCGATGCATGATGCCCTCAGAACGATCTATGCTCTGAATCCTTTCAAGAGGGATGTATCGTTTCTTTTTGACAAAGACTCCAAATTCAAGCCGCAGTTCATTATCCTCTATTCGATAGGTGAAGCAAAGCCAAGTCAGGATTCCGGAGATAAGCGCAATGAGTATGCCGATTATGGCAAGGCTAACAAAAAACATGCTCCGCCTATCCCCTCCAGAGCCAAATATTAGAAACGCGGCTGCCGGCACGACAAGCTCCTTTAATTGCTTAATTGAGTTTATCACTGCGGCTGCCGGGTGCAGCCGTTTCGGTTCAAACATCATCATCGGCCACCCTTGCCAGCTTGGATATTTGAATTCTCAAGCTTTCCGCCTCCTCTTCTTCGAGGGCAGGAATTTCATGGGTAGTTGCAGCGGTCGAGATCATCACAGTTGCAAGATTGTATTTCCGAAGGAGCGGCCCTTGAAATGTGTCAACATGCTGGACGCGAACCATTGGAATTAACGTGCGCCGAATGACAAATATCCCTTGCTGGAGTTCAATTTCCTGCTCACGAACCTGATAGCGCCACCGACGCCAACGAACTCCGGGGAATACGGTAAGTGACAGAATTGTATGTATAGCCTCTAGCATCGCAAGCAGACCCAGAATCCACAGCGGCCAATCAAAAATAAAAAAAAGTGACGCGACTCCAGCAATGATTGACCAGGCAATGGCAGCTACAATCCCGCTCGAAATCCTCCAAACCTTTAGCGCCTTATCGGAAATTCTCGTTTCAGGCTGTGAAATCATAAATATCCTCCGTTTAAATGTTCTGCATTAAGTATACCGGAGGGAGCATTGCCTCGCACGAAAAAATGAACAGATCCTATTTTAAATAGAATGATGCCCCATCAATTACCTCAATTCCTGGTTCACTTTTCAAGTCATCCATAAGCTTGAATAAGGCAGCATCCTTTGCTTTTGCTTCAATCATACAATCCAACTCTGGTACAGATCCCTTAATTCCGCGCAAAAATTCAAGGAACATAGTTGGATCAATGTAGTCGGCATGCGCCCTGTATTCCTTCTCTGATTTTGGACTCGAAATATGCATTTTGACCGGCAGTTTAGACCACGACCATGAGGATACAACCCTCTCCCAATCCTGCTCCCAACCAGTTCCATCATGATGGGCAAGATGGTGGTGATAATCAAATACACAAGGAACCCCCAGTTTCTCGCATAGGTACAGGCTTTCTTTTAATGTAAAGGTTGTATCATCGTTTTCGAGTATAATCATCGCCTGGAGCTGATGTGGAATATAGGCCCAATTATGAATAAACATTTCTAGCGCCTTTTCTTTATCTGCATATCCTCCCCCTATATGAATAACACAGCGATGCTCGGCAGGAATCCTCATTTCTTTTAAAAAACGCTGGTGCATACTGAGTGTCTGGATGGATGTTCTTAATATTTCCTGCTTATCAGTATTGAGGACAACAAAATGATCGGGATGGAAATCGACCCTAATCGGATATTCCTTAAGAAAGTTCGCTATATTACCAAACCCTTCACCCAGCGGACTTATGTAGTCCCAATCGCCAAGCTCTTCATGATTGGCCAGCGGCACCAGCCTTGAGCTTAAGCGGAAGAACCGGATATCATTCGCCCGGTTGTGTCTGAGCAGCCTCAAACAGTTTTCAAGGTTTGACAGTGCAATCCGCTCGAGTTTCCTGACTGCAGCATCACGGTCCTTTAATCGTTGGAATTGGGCAAAAGTCATGGTTTGTGAGGGTGAACAGTTTGAAAGAGTTGTGCTCATCGCTACATATCCTAGCCTTACAATCGTCATAGGCCGGCTCCTTCCGAAATGGTCTTTCCTTTAGTATTCCATTCGAGAAGGAAAAACATTAAATAATAAAGAGGGTACCCTAAATTAAGGGCACCCTCTTGTTTATCCTGCTTTATTCAGGCCTTGTATTATTGTTATAGCTGCGAGGCTTTGAACCTGTCCGCTTTTCGTACGGGCGCTTGTCACCACTGCGCGGTCCATATGAGCCTTTCTTCCGGCGATCATAACCGCCCTTGGCATCGCCAGTCCTTCTCCTATCATACGGCTTCCGGTCCCGATCGCGATCCCTGCGCTGTGGAAGCGGTGATTCATCCGTAAGTTTAACCGGGGTTGTGTCAGGTTCTTTCGTTAACATTTTCAAAACAGCCGCAACTACAGTTGAAGCATCATGGTCTTCAAGAAGCTCTGCCGCTGCTCGGGAATAAAACTGAAGGTTATTGTCTTGAATAGTATCATTAATTCGCTCAATAACTGCCCTTTGCTGTCCTTCGAGTGCCTCATCAAGGGTTGGCGGCGTCATCCGCTCCATCTTCCGCTTGGTAGTGCGTTCCACGACAGAAAGATAAGACTTTTCACGAGGTGTTACGAATGTAAGGGCCATACCAGCTTTCCCTGCACGGCCTGTACGGCCGATGCGGTGAACATAGGACTCAGGGTCTTGTGGAATGTCAAAGTTGTACACATGCGTTACACCTGAAATATCCAAACCACGCGCAGCAACATCTGTTGCAACCAGGACTTCAATTGTCCCCTCTTTGAACTTGCGCAAAACGGACATACGCTTAGCTTGAGTAAGATCTCCGTGAATTCCCTCTGCAGCATAGCCCCGTAAGTTTAGAGCCTCAGAAAGCTCGTCAACACGACGCTTGGTACGGCCGAAAATAATGGCCAATTCAGGTGATTGAATATCAAGGAGCCTTGTAAGAACATCAAACTTATTTTTTTCCTGAACTTCAACATAATACTGTTCAATCAAAGGAACAGTCATTTCCTTTGTTTTCACGCGAATTACCTGAGGATCACGCATGAATTTCTCCGCCATCCTCTGAATTGGCGCTGGCATGGTCGCCGAGAACAGAAGTGTTTGGCGTTCCGCTGGAATTTCTGCAAGAATCGCTTCAATATCTTCAATGAAGCCCATATTCAGCATTTCATCCGCTTCATCCAATATAGCAGTATGAACCTGATCAAGGCGGAGGGTTTTCCTGTTAATGTGGTCAATTAAACGGCCCGGAGTCCCTACAACAATATGAGGACCCTTCTTTAGGGAACGGATTTGGCGGCTAATATCCTGTCCGCCGTAAATAGGCAACACTTGGACACGCTTGCCGGCACCGATTTTATACAACTCTTCTGAAACCTGGATAGCCAGTTCGCGGGTCGGTGCGATGATAATCCCCTGGACAGCATGGTTGGAAATGTCGACCTTTTCAACAAGCGGAATTCCGAATGCGGCGGTCTTCCCTGTACCTGTTTGTGCCTGTCCAATCAAATCCTTATTTTCCATGCTCAACGGAATGGTTTCAGCCTGAATTGGCGTTGCTTCTTCGAAACCCATCTTCAAAACGGCTTTAAGAGTCTGCGGGCTCAAGCCTAGTTCTTCAAACTTGGTCAATGTTATTCATTCTCCTTCTTGTAAAGCTCTATAGTTTACGTGCAGAAAAACGTCCTGAATTCACATAAGAGGTTAGTCCTTAACCTTCACTTTTCTATTTTAGCAAAAAAAGACATTCTCCTTGTAGGAGTATGCCCTGTAATGACGAACTTTTAGACACGTTGGGTGTAATCATACCACTTTTGCAAAACTAATGCAATTAAGCTTCCCTTCAGGTGGATAGGGACATCTCCGGCATTTCTTGCAAAAAGGCTTCTACCTCGGAAAAAAGGGCTTCTTTTTCCTGGCAATGACATATATGATGTGATGAACCTTTTATATAGGTTAATTTCTTCTGTTTAGCAGGTATCGTTTTGTACAAATATTCCGCACTTTTAGGTGGAACAAGTCCGTCCATTTCTCCCTGAGCTATTAGAGTTGGCACCGAGATTAATTCAAGCTGTGGGCGCACATAGCTGACCAATCTTCGAAACTGCAAAGCAGCGGTTAGTGGTGTCTGAACTATTTTTTGTTTATAACGCAAAAATAATTCATTTTCGGCCAGATTCCCGTGAACCAAGTCCCTTGCGATATCTTTTATCTCAAGTGCCAATTGCCTTGGGTTTAAATAATAGGCCGCAGCACTTAGCAGGACAAGCTTGTCGACTTTATGGTTTGCCGCAATATAACTCGCAATCATCCCGCCCATTGAAAAGCCAATTACATATATAGTATCGCACCTCTGGGCAAGAACAGAATACTCCTCCTCGGCATGTTCAATCCATTCGCGGAAAGCAACCCCTTTTAATGCAAGCATCTCTCCATGGCCAGGTAAAGTAGGAATTCGGAACTCCCACTCTGGATGTACCTTCATTAAATGTTCAGCCAGCGGCTCTACTTCATAAGGCGCTCCAGTAAAACCATGAATGCATAAGCAGCCTATCATGTATGTCTCACCTCCTTGATAAATCCCATTATAAACCGTAAAGGGGAACCAACTCAGGGATGGTTTGATTCTAAAGATGCCCTGTGTTTTGCATTATTCTTCGATTGTTTTTAACAAAGGTTATATTGGATTAGTTTTTCTGCAAGGACGTAACAACTTCCTCTAATTTCATTCCCCTTGATGCCTTTACTAAAACAAGGGTCTCACCATTAGTATGTTTTTTTAATTCTTGGATTAAGTGCTGCTTGCTTGTGAATGAAAATACCCTTTCTCCACCAAAAATCTTGCTGGCTCCGTCTGCGATCTTGGCTCCCAGCTCGCCATAGGTAAATACAAAGCTGACTTTTTCCGGATCGATTGTTTCGCCAATTTTAGAATGAAATTCCTCTTCCATTGGCCCTAGCTCAAGCATGTCACCGAGCACAAGGACCTTTCTGGCATAGCCCGGCAGATTGGCAACTAATTCAATTGCCGCTGTCATCGAAGTAGGGCTTGCATTATAGGCATCATTAATAATTTTTTCTCCATTGGCTCCTTCTGTCATTTCCATACGCATCTGGGTAAGCCTTGTTTCTTTTAGCCCTTTAGCGATTTCTTCAAAGGAAACGGAAAAATGGCGGGCTATCAGGATAGCGCCCAGCGCATTGACAATATTGTAAATCCCCAGCACCGGCAAATGAAATGGGTGATCTGATAAGTTAGTTTTAAAATCATTGCCACTTTGAGTCTGATTAATAGTAATTGGATAAATTTCATTAGATTCACTTCTGCCAAAGGTCTGGACATTCAGCTCTTTTCTGCCTGCAACCCTATCCATCAAGAGGGGTTCATCCCCATTCAAAACAGCAAGTCCGCCTTCTTTCAGCCCCTCAAGAATTTCAAGCTTCGCTTCGGCAATTGCCTCTCTAGATCCCAGGTCAAGCAGATGGGCTTCCCCAATATTCGTAATAATAACAGCATCCGGCTCAGCCAGCTTTGTAAGGAGGGAAATTTCCCCTCGGGCGCTCATGCCCATCTCTAAAACAGCAATTTCTGTATTTTCCTCCAACTGGAGAACTGTTAGCGGAAGTCCAATATGATTATTAAAATTACCTTCCGTTTTTTGCACCTTGTATTTTTGCGAAAGCAGGCTGGTAACCATATCTTTCGTAGTTGTTTTTCCATTGCTGCCTGTTATGCCTACCACTTTAACATCCAACTGTTTAAGATAGGCTCTTGCAAGCTCCTGGAGTGCAGCCAGGCAATCCTCGACAACCAAAAGAGGCAGCCCCTCTGGAGGATTCGGAACATCTTTTTGCCATAGAGCTGCAGCGGCACCTTGTTTAATAGCTGATTCAACATAGCGATGGCCGTCCACCTTTTCTCCCTTAAACGGAACAAACAAATTTCCGTTAGCGGCTTTACGCGAATCAATCGCAACACCAGTAATGACCGTTTCGTTAAAAAGAGACGTATCATTGGAAACTGGAATCATATCCGCAATTTCCTTAATCGTTTTAGAAATCATTTACGTACCTCCCATTGGAAAAAGGACATCGCCTAGGCGTGTCCCTTTCACTATATACATGCTAAAAAGTGTATTTAATCGTCTGCTTCTCGGCATGCCTTTCCAGCGCCAGATTCACAAGTTTTTCAATAAGCTCAGGGTATTCAATTCCTGTATGCTTCCATAGAAGAGGGAACATACTGAATGGCGTGAACCCCGGCATTGTATTTACTTCATTAATCAGGACTGTGCCATTCTCTGTCAGGAAGAAATCCGCCCGTACAAGCCCTGAGCAATCAAGCGCCTTGAACGCTTTGACAGCCATATCCTTCATCCTGCTGTATTTGTCATTGCCTAGTTCAGCAGGGATTATCAATGCTGTATTGCCGTCCTCATACTTGGCTTTGTAATCATAAAAGTCCTTTTTAGGTACAATTTCACCCGCAACCGAAACCTCCGGATTATCATTCCCAAGGACAGCTACTTCAATTTCCCTTGCTGTAACACCGACTTCAACAATTATCTTGCGATCAAATATGAACGCCTCTGCAAAGGCATTATCGAGTTCCACACGGTTTCTGCATTTGCTAATACCGACACTGGAACCGAGGTTAGCCGGCTTTACAAAACATGGGTACCCCAGCTTTTCCTCTACCTTTTCATATGCGGCTTCTCTACCGGTTTCCCATTCACTGCGGATGAATGAAGTATAATCAACCTGGCCTAGGCCTGCCTCTGCAAAAATATTTTTCATGATGACTTTATCCATACCCGCAGCCGACGCAAGCACCCCATTTCCGACATACGGAAGATTAAGCAGCTCAAGCAGCCCTTGAACGGTGCCATCTTCCCCATTCGGGCCATGCAATAGAGGGAAAATGACATCAAGGTTATTTCCATCTGCTCCCTTAAAAATTGATGGGTCAAACTGGCTTGCTTCCTCTAGAGGTTTAAATTCAAGCTCTTCGATTGATTCGACCGGGCCCAGCAATTGTTCACCCTTTACCCAATTCCCATCTACGGTTATGTAGATGGGGTAAATGTCGAATTTCTCAATATCAAGTGCTTTGATGACAGCCAGTGCGGTTTGCATTGACACTTTATGTTCTGCGGATTTCCCGCCGTATAACAAGCCAAGTTTGGTCTTCATTTTGTTACCTCCAATTTATTTTCATACTCATTTTACATAAGTAAGAGCGGGATAGAAATAATTAACCTCATTTTAGTTTATTAAGAAGGTTCATAGGCGGAACCACTAATTAGAGAAATCTCCAACCCTAAAATACCCTTCGGTAAAAGTTACGGCCCCTTATTTCCAGCCAAGCACTATGTATGAACCCGCAGTAACTTTTTATTACCCTGAAAAGCTCGCGGTCAAATAACAAACAGTTTCCAGTCTTTTAGTTTCTTATCAAACACCAACTTGGCATGGCACTGTTTTCGGACCGTTCTTGTGTAAGCCTCGTACATATCATCCATATTTGCAAAATCCCCTACCATCCAGATAGGGATTTCAATTCTCCCTTTTTGGGAATCTGCATCCTTAACAGATATACAAATTCCTTCCTTCATAAATGGTACTAGTGATAAGAGGAGATCCTTGTTTAAAATGGGATAAAGCCGTTTCTTTTTTAAACCGAAAAATGTTTTTTCAAATTTCAAATCACCCATTTTTAATGGGATGACATAGCTGAGCATCGAAAAGAAGTCCATCATGCTGCGATAATATATTTTATTAGACCAGCCATCGTCGCGGGACAAATATACAAACCTGTTCCCGAGCTGATTATAAAATGGCAGTTTTAGATGGTGCATTGCATGGCCTAGATATAACAATTCGGCTATCTCCTGGCCACTCAATTCATTTAGGACCGCTTCCTCGGAAAAATCAATCCAGCAGAAATCCCCATACCCATTCACATCTTCTTTCGATAACTTTCCGATTTTTTCCTTCGTGATATATTCAAACCGTGTATGGCGATTGAATTCTCCATCCTCAAATTGATGTTTCAATAAGAGAAGATGATTTGGAAAGCCTGAAAAAGCGGCCATGAATTCCCGGAATTCAATGCCACAGGACAATACATATTGGGAAGCCTGGTTTAAATGAACATAAATAAGATCACGTACGTCCTGATTTTGCTTTTTCATGGCAAACCCTCCATTCTTTCTTCATTAAAGTTCCCTTCCCATCATAACAAAAACCAGAAAAAAATTCGCTTTTCTATTCTTTTTTCTGCTTGTTTGCCTTTCTCGTTTTGTGGAATAATTTTATAAACTATATTAGAGGAAAGCTAATCAGCACAAATCTACAGTGTTCGTTATACTCTAATCCACAAATTTCGTTTTCAGCTTTATCTTTCATGTCTCTAACTTTTACATATATAGCGTACACTGCTATATATACGAACACCTTACAATTAAAGAATTGCATAAAAGTACCCTACACAAAAAAGTTATTCTCTTTTATTTCAAATTAACGGTTATTCTCATATAATGAACATGGCAACCGCCACAGGAAAGGAGTGTGGGCATATGATTCAAAACATGTCGAAAGACCAGATTACCCTTCTGGTTATTAAAGCCATCAAAGAAAACAAAAGAAAAGAATTCGAGTCAATTCTCGATGAGCTCCAGCCGTACGATGTGGCCAGGCTTTTTGAAGACTTTCCTGAAAAGCACAAGACCCGCTTCCTCCTATATCTGAATCCACACCTTCTTGCTGATTTGCTTGAAGAGCTTGATACTGAAGAACAGCATGATGTCCTTAACAGATTGGGGATTGAAAAAACAGGGAAAGTTCTTGATTTGATGGATAATGATGATCTTGCCTCCCTTCTTGAAGAGCTGTCTCCTGAAAGAATTTCCGCCCTTCTCTCAGGGATGAAAAAAGAAGAGTCAAAAATCGTTCTGGACATCATGAATTACCCTCCAGAAACCGCTGGCCGTCTTATGACCAATCGATTTGTCTGGATCCGGAATTATTATACTGTCCGAGAAGCGGTCGGAAAATTGAAATCCTTCGCCGACTTTGCCGAAACCATTAATTATTTATATGTAATTGATGAACAGAGGCGACTGGTCGGAGTTGTTTCATACCGGGACCTGTTGATTGCCGATTCCAATGAAATTATAAATAACATTATGTTCGAACGCGTCATTTCTGTTTCCGCCGAAACAGACCAGGAGGAAGTAGCACGGATGATTGAGCGGTATGACTTTATGGCTATTCCGGTTGTAAATGCTGAGAAAGTCCTCGTTGGGATTGTTACTGTCGACGATATCATCGACGTTGTCATTCAGGAGGCAAACGAGGATATTGAAAAGCTGTCTGCTTCTGGGAAATCAATTGACTTTGATACAAAGGCTTTTATAGCTGCTTACCGAAGGCTCCCTTGGCTAATCCTCCTTTTGTTTATTGGGCTTGTATCCGGACGAATTATCAGCTCGTATTCTGAAACACTTCAGCAAGTTGTTGCCCTCGCCTTTTTCATGCCGATGATATCCGGGATGACAGGGAATACCGGCACCCAATCGCTTGCAGTTGTAGTCCGTGGGTTAAGTACTAATGAAATTGACAAGAAAGTAATTTCAAAATTAATCGTCCGTGAATTAGGCGTTGGGCTTATTATCGGGCTAATCTGTTCGATTTTAATAGCGATTATTGCATTCATTTGGCAGGATAACTATGTACTTGGTATTGTAGTGGGCAGCTCTCTATTTTTAACTCTAATTATCGGAACACTTGCCGGAACAATTATTCCGATCATACTGTATCATATAAATATTGACCCGGCTGTAGCTTCCGGGCCTTTGATTACGACCTTGAATGATATTTTCTCGCTTATCACATATTTTGGGATTGCTACTTTATTTCTTCATCAACTTACATGAATGGATAATCGGAGACCTTCAAAAATCGAAGGCCTCCTTTTATTTTCACATACTAATTTGATTATCCTTACTAAATCCCAGTCTTATAAGCGGGATAAAATAATCTTGAAAGATATATCATTTGCCTAATACATTACACTATCGTCCTTAGGAATAAGTGCAAGAATATGATGCTTTAGCACCCTCACCATAGCAGGCGTTTTTAGATATACCTCCCCGTCGGTGTCCGCTTCCATCACTTGATCTGTTGAGATTTTTAATTCACTCCCCATACAATGAATGACCTCACCTGAAGCATCGTCGTCCCCGGCAGTGACATCCGACGTTAAAATTTCTTTTATTAACCCCAAATTGGTATTTTTAATAATAAACACATTGGCCTGGCCATCATTAGCATGGATATTGGAGAATGGAAGTTGATTGGTTCCAATAAATCTTCCATTCGCAACCAAAATCATGACAGCCTCGCCTTCCATGATTTCACCCTCGCAATCAATTTGATAGCTGAACGTCTCCATTTGCCTCATTGTCCGTAAAGCACTGAGATAATAACTGACTTTGCCAAACCACTGTTTTTCTGATTCCTTTATATTATTGGAAGCTTCTGTGACCAGGCCCGTCCCCCAAAAGTTCAAGGCAAAGTGGCCATTGATTTCCATTACATCAATAGGAACCTCAATGCCTGTAATAATCATTTCAGCGGCTTGTCGAATAGTTTGAGGCATATTGAGTGTCCTGCTGAAATCATTACAGGTCCCTCCGGGTAAAATAGCAAGTATTGGCCTTTTTTCCAAACGAGCCAGGCCATTTATGGAATCATGGACTGTACCATCCCCTCCAAGGACAATGACTATTTCAGCAGTTTCCCCGTACTCCATGCAGAACCGCTCTGCATGACCGGGCTCTGACGTCTTTAACAGAATCAATTCATTGATTTCCCTGCTTAATACCGGAATACATTCTCCAAGGCTTTTCTCGATATCTTTCTGTCCAGCATTTCCGTTGTATATTAAAAGACCTCGATTGTACCTGGCCATGCCTGGTCACTCCTTCTTCCACTGCCATTCTAATTTACTTCTTCATACCCATATCCCCACCACTTCATAAACCTTACTGAAAAATTGTTAAACCTTCACACCCGTTTAAGAATGAAAAACCCGGGTAAATCAGGAATAGCTTGAAATCAAGATATACTAGAAGGAGTGGTCTATATTGAGAACTAATAATGACGTATGGGGAGGATGGGAGCAATTTACTTATAAGCTTCCAGATCTTCTAATTGCTTTAGCAGTCCTTTTAATTGGCTGGTTACTTGCTAAGGCTATAGAAAAAGGGGTTTACAAAGCTCTTCAAAAATCAAATCTCGATAATCGCCTGTTCTCTCATGTAAAGGACAGGAAATTCTCGTCCGAGAAGATTATCAGCAAAATTGTGTATTATATCCTGCTGGTATTCGTATTTATTCTTTTCTTTAATATACTTGACCTGAACATCATTGCTGGACCACTAGTAAGCATGATGTCAGCCATCACATCTGCTATCCCAAGCATTCTAAAAGCAGCTCTTATTCTAGCTGCAGGCTGGCTTGTTGCCTCAGGACTAAGTTATTTAATTAAAAAAGGTGGCCGTACATTAAGAGTCCACCAGCTTTCGCAAAAGTTAAATATTACAAAGGACAGTGAAGATCCTGGCCAGCTGGCAGACCGAATAGCTAAAATTGTATTTTATCTCGTTCTGCTCGTGTTCTTGCCAGGTGTTTTGGCAGCCCTTGACATAAGAGGCATTTCAGAACCATTCTCAAACATGCTTGGCAGTATCCTAGCTTTCCTGCCAAAACTGTTCGCTGCAGCTCTTATTGTCCTCGTCGGCTGGTTTATCGCAAAAATTGTCCGCGATATTGTAACCAATCTGCTTCTAGGATTGGGGCTTGAAAAACTGGTTGACCGTTTCGGGGCAAGAAGACTTTTTGAAGGGACAAGCCTATCATCGGTAATTGGAACAATTGTTTTTGTTCTTATTCTTATCCCAACATTTATCACAGCCCTAGAACGCCTTGATCTTAATGGAATATCAGGCCCTGCCATCAATATGCTGAATGATGTTTTAACGATGATACCAAATATAATTGTAGGCATTATAATGGTACTCATTGGTTTCTGGCTTGGCCGCTGGGCAAACACATTCATCACTGACTTGCTTGACCGTGTTGGCTTCAATAACTTTTTAAAAGGAGTTGGAATTGGCAAAAACTCCACGTCCGCACTTTCACTTTCAAAAGCGGTTGGAACAGTTGCCCAGGTTTTCATTGTTCTCCTTTTTGTAGTTGAAGCATTGAGTTTAGTAGGCCTAGACTTCTTTGTCACACTTGCAACAGGCGTTATTGGCTACTTGCCACATGTTATTGCTGCCCTGATTATTCTTGTTGTAGGCCTGTATGTTGGCAACCTTCTCAAAAGATTGCTTTCGAGTATGTTGCAGGGACCTCATTACGGTATGCTCTCTTCAGTGGCAAAATACGCTGTCATTGCCATTTCAGTTTTCATGGCACTGGCTCAGCTTGGTGTAGCAGCTTCCATCGTTAACGCCGCTTTCATTTTGATTCTTGGCGGTCTGGCATTGGCATTTGGTCTGGCATTTGGCTTAGGCGGAAGAGAATTTGCGTCCAAATACCTTGCCCGTCTTGATCAAAAATTCGAACAAACAACGGTAGTGAAACCACCTGCCCGCGATGGCAGTCAAAACCAGCCAGGATATCCAGGGAATCACAATCAGCCAGGAAAACCTAATCTTAATCAGGGACCTGCCTTTACAGATCCTAATAATCATAACCCGAATGATCCAAATAATCCTTTTAACAAAAGGTAACCTACTGAATCCTGCCAGCCCCCCGGGTTGGCAGGATTTTTTAATGTTCCAACCTCTCTGTTGTTTTCATAAAAACCACGGATAACTCATTCTGCTGTCTGGCCCAAACTTTTTTATTCCTACAACCCCAAACTGTGCTTAAATAGACATGGTTTAATCCGTTCTCTCGTGCTACTCTTATAGGGTTTCCTGATTTTTATTGTTAATATTTACTTTTGACACATTCTACGAGTCTCATTAAAATGAAGGATATGTGTTTTTTAACCAATCCAATTAAAGGAGTTTGATAGATATGAGAAAAATTGGTTTGGCATGGCAAATTCTGATTGGGCTTGCACTCGGGATTGCCATTGGCGCTATTTTTTATGGCAATCCTTCCGTTCAGGAATGGCTGCAGCCGATAGGAACTATTTTTATTCGGCTTATAAAAATGATTGTTGTGCCAATTGTCATCGCCAGCATTGTTATTGGAGTTGCAGGTGTTGGTGATATAAAAAAACTTGGAAAACTTGGCGGTAAATCACTGCTTTACTTTGAAATTATTACAACAATTGCCATCATGGTTGGACTGCTTAGCGCAAACCTGTTTAAACCAGGGCTAGGTATTGATATGGGTTCCCTGACAAAGGGTGATATTGGGAGCTATTTGTCCACAACAGAGGAAGTACAATCTCACAGCATGGCTGAAACCTTTATTAACATTGTACCTACTAATATTATTGACGCCATGGCAAGGGGCGACATGCTGGCTATTATCTTCTTCTCCGTGCTGTTTGGACTTGGTGTTGCAGCAATTGGTGAAAGAGGAAAACCTGTATTGAGTTTCTTCCAGGGTGTTGCGGATGCCATGTTTTATATGACAAACCAGATAATGAAATTCGCTCCATTCGGAGTATTCGCGTTAATTGGAGTAACGGTTTCGCAATTTGGTATCAGCTCACTCGTGCCACTTAGCAAACTTGTCCTCACAACATATGGAACGATGATATTCTTTGTCGTTGTGGTACTTGGTTTAACTGCCCGGATTTTTGGCATCAACATCTTTAATTTGTTTGTGATTTTAAAAGACGAGCTTATTCTGGCATACTCAACTGCAAGCTCGGAAACTGTGTTGCCGAAACTAATGGAAAAAATGGAAAAATTCGGATGCCCGAAAGCCATTACTTCATTTGTTATCCCAACAGGCTATTCATTCAATCTCGATGGTTCCACATTGTATCAGGCTCTTGCCGCTATCTTCATTGCACAGATGTATGGCATTGACCTTTCCTGGGGCCAGCAACTTTCACTTGTTCTTGTCTTGATGGTTACGTCAAAAGGTATTGCTGGTGTACCTGGAGTTTCATTTGTTGTTCTCCTTGCTACCCTTGGTACAGTCGGACTGCCTGTAGAAGGTTTGGCTTTTATTGCTGGTATCGACAGAATCCTTGATATGGCTCGTACCGCCGTCAATGTGGTTGGTAATTCACTTGCTGCCATTGTTATGTCAAAATGGGAAAAACAGTTCGATGAAGAAAAGGCAGCTGCTTATTTAAATGAAATTCGCAGCACCAAGAAAACCATAGAAGCATAATAATTTTATTTTCTCGCCCCTCAGTGAAGGGGCTTTTTTATTTTTTTAGGGTTGTATTAGAGTTAGGACGTTTGAATAAGCTTCTTGGATTGAACTTCACGGGAGAAAATGCGGTTTTACAAGGGGAGCTTCCAAGAATGATTTTCGTACTTAATTATAGGTTAGCATAATTGAGGATAGTGAGGACCTTCGGACGAGCTTTTGCACCTTCCGCTCCAATCGAAATTGCTATAGCCTCAACAAAATTCATTGACAAACCTTTTTTTTAAAAAAAATATCCATCCTTACGTTTAAGGATGGACGAGGTGTGGTATTAGAAAAATGTTTCATGGAATTTTGTTAATCTAACCATTTAATAATTCTGATGCATGTCCCTTTTCCGGGTTCTGTCTGGATTAAAAATTCATCCGCCATTCTCTTTATAGCAGGAAGGCCAGCCCCCAGGCTTCCAGACGTCGAAAAACCTTGCTCCATAGCACGTTCAACATTTACTATTCCCGGGCCATCATCAATGGCAAGGATCGAGATACCGCGTAAGCCATTCTCTTCAACAGTATCAATATATATTCTCCCATATCCTGCATACTTATATATGTTGCGGGCGAGTTCTGAAATAAGTGTTATAACCCTCGATTGATCAAAGAGGCTGAAACCCAGAGATTTTGCAGCTTTTCGGGCTTCCTGCCTGGCAGACATAATATCGTATTCTTCTTTTACTTCAATACATGCCTGGTCGTGCAGTAGGCAATCCGGTCTGATTTCATCTTTAATTTCAAAAATCTCCACCATTGATTCCCCCCTTATAAAGTAAGCCAGAAGCTGAAACATCTTTGCTGGCTAAACTCCCTGCACCACCGCACTAATATATGTATATTAAACCCTCTTCTTCTATGTGTAAATTTACCCTTCTAAACAGTATACTGGAAAACCTTACAAATAACCATTGGTATAATTTAGCTATATTGTATTAAATATCCCCCTGAATCCCCCAGCGGTCCCTTTTATGCCGTTATTTCTCTGAAATAACTTTACAAGAAAATCATAACTCATTCGACAATTTGAATTTGTCGGAATTTGATAATTCTGAGGATTTATTTTCGGCATTTTCCTCCAATGTTTTTCGCCATCCTAACAGGGGAAAAGGAATACTGGTTTTGATTATTTGCCTTGAATGTTTGTAATTAGCTTATAATATAACAGAAAACTTTTAGCTAACAGCTATTTCCGGGCTGGTTAAATCATACAGGAGGTGTGACCCTAGGGTTCTCGGGGCATATAGTGACAACAACTTTAATTAATCTTTTACTTGTATTTGTTCTAATTGCTATGACCGCATTTTTTGTTGTAACTGAGTTTGCAATCGTGAAGGTGAGAGGTTCCAGGATTGATCAACTAATTGAGGAGAACAAAAAAGGCGCAAAAGCCGCTAAGCACGTCATTACCCACCTTGATGAATACTTATCTGCATGCCAGCTTGGCATTACCATTACCGCTCTGGGACTTGGCTGGTTGGGTGAACCGACTGTAGAGGCGATTTTGAAACCTATTTTCCATACTCTCAACATGAATGAACATATTGCTGAAATCCTTTCATTTGCCATTGCTTTCTCAGTCATTACCTTCCTGCACGTGGTAATTGGCGAGCTGGCACCAAAGACCTTTGCAATCCAGATGGCTGAAAAGGTAACTCTGCTGTTATCAAAACCAATTATTATTTTTTATAAAATCATGTACCCGATTATTTGGGCCTTAAATGGGTCTGCACGATTCCTTGTTGGACTTTTCGGTCTTAAACCAGCCTCAGAGCATGAACTTGCCCACTCTGAGGAAGAATTGCGCATCATCCTGTCTGAAAGCTTTGAACAGGGTGAGATCAACCAATCCGAATTAACATATGTTAACAAGATATTTGAATTTGATAACCGTATTGCTAAGGAAATCATGGTACCTCGAACTGAAATAGTTACACTTGCTATTGATGACAGCATGGCGGACATCCTGGAAACCATTCGACGTGAAAAATATACACGCTACCCTGTGGTGAATGGGGACAAGGACAATATAGCCGGTATGGTAAACATCAAAGAAATCCTGACTGCCAATTTAACGCCTGAGGCCTTACTGGATAAACCGCTTAGCAGTTTCCTCAAGCCAATCATGCATGTCATAGAAACCATTCCAATTCATGATCTTCTTGTTAAATTGCAGAAGGAGAGGACTCATATGGCGATTCTTGTTGATGAATATGGGGGAACAGCTGGCATTGTAACGGTTGAAGATATCCTTGAAGAAATTGTTGGAGAAATCCGGGATGAATTTGATGCTGATGAGGTAGCGGAAATACGGAAAATTAAAAATGGACATTATATTATGAGTGGAAAAGTTTTAATTGAAAATGTTAATGATGTACTTGGTACTTCTATTTCTGATGAGGATATCGATACGTTGGGAGGTTGGTTTCTTTCCCATACATATGATATCAAAACCGGGGACTTCATTAAGGAAGAAGGTTATACATTCAGAGTAACAGATCTTGATGGACACCAAATCCTCTATATTGAAATAATTAAAGAAAAAGATTTCAAAAACAGAGATTTAGATGAGACTGACCCTTCTTCTTAGGAAGAAGGGTTATTTTTTCAATAAGAAATGGGCAATAAATTGATGGTGACTTATCGTATCGGGGGAACAAAAGGCCGATTAGGCATATGCTTTCGAGTTGCATTCTGGTAATAGAAAAAAAGACAGGAAGCCGCATTGGTGCTTCCTGTCATCGTGATTATTAAATTGTCTGCAGCTTAACGGCTGTACCCGAAGGATCCTTTACCATATAATTATCATCAATTGCCACACCGAGAACATGGAGTTTTTTAACAACAGTCTCTCTTTGCTCCTCTGGCATAAGTAAGGTGAAGTATTTAAGTCCCACACTATTCTCATCAGGTGCAGGCGCGCCTACGCCATTCCAGGTATTCAGCCCAAGATGATGATGATAACCGCCGGTTGACATAAACAAAGCCTGTGGATATCTGCTTACTAGATCAAATCCCAGTCCCTCACCGTAAAACTTTTTGGTTTCCTGCAAATTCGCCACATGAAGATGCACATGCCCAATGATTGTCCCTGAAGGCATTCCCTGCCACTTTTCTCCTTCTGCAGCAGCCAGAATACCTTCTGCATCAATTTGCTTCGTGGCCATTTCAACCTCACTTCCATTCCAGGACCAGCCTGAAGATGGGCGGTCCGAATAAATCTCGATCCCATTTCCATCCGGATCATCTAAATATAATGCTTCGGAAACAAGATGATCCCCTGCTCCTATTGGATATTGAATCTCTAGAAGATGCCGCAATACCTTTCCTAATTCCTTCCTTGAAGGAAGAAGAATCGCATAATGATACAGGCCGCTCCTCCGTGACTGTTTTGGAATGACATTATCAGGCTGTTCCAACGTAACAAGCTGATTGCCTCCAGCTCCAAGTACGGCTTGCCGATCGGACTGTTCCAATACTTGAAAACCAATTATTTTTTTATAAAATTCAAGGGATCGTTCTAAATTTTCAACCTTTAAGTGAACGCCGCCTATAAACGTATTTGGGTAAGTATGAAATTTCTGTTCCATATTTGTACCCCTCTCATAATTTAGTTACTTTATGTAAGTAAGTATACTTTCATTATCAAGTTGTGTCAACCTTAAAATTCCCTATCCTTGCCATGTTTAAGCATGGAGCCTTTAGGAGGATTTCTACCCCTTCCTGCTCCTTTTAAATCATTTCCTTACCGTAGGTTGATTTATATAGTCATTTACTATGTATAGAAAATAAAATTCCTTTTTTTTCAATTAAAGGTTGCATTCTAATTATTTAGAACGTAAAGTAAAATTAAATCAAAATACTTTTTTAGAAAGAAGTGCAATAAAATTGGAATATAGGATTATGGACATAACCTTGGAACAGCAGAAACTAATATCAACACCTTTACGTGTGAAAATTATCTATCTCTTAAGCGAGCAGGCAATGACGGCTAAACAGGTTGCTGATGAACTAGGAAAAACAGCTGGGAGCATCCACTACCATATTCAGCAGCTTTTTAAGGGAGGGATTCTGGACCTAACAGAAACTAAGGAAAATAAGGGGATTGTCGAGAAATACTACCGCTCAAAAGCAACACACTTTAACTTAAAAGAGCGCAGTGAAGGAACGAAGCCAATGGGAGTTACCACAAAAGGCATAAGCCTCGAATTTACGGAAGAAGAATTGAAGGAGTTCGAAGACGATTTTGACTCCCTTCTCGAAAAATGGCTAAAGAGAACCGTGGCTCATAAGAACGGAAGAGCATCTTATGATCTTTCATTAGTATTCAAAAAACTATTACCTGGAGAGGAAGTATAATCTTGAAACAAGCAGTTAAAAGAAATTTATTTCTTTTCGTACCTGCTAAAATGGTCGCGGTTCTCGGCTCCTCAATTTACGGCTTTGCAATTGGACTTTATATTCTTGAACAAACCGGCTCAAGCCTCAACTTTGCCATTACATTGTTAATGTCGGCTCTTCCAAGGGTTCTTCTCTCACCTGTTGCAGGGGCTCTAGCAGATCGGTATGACCGAAAGAAAATTATTATCTTTAGCGACTTTGGCTGTGCCATATGGCTAGGGATAATCCTTGTCCTTTTTACCTTTGTTACACAGGATATTTGGCTGCTGTATATAGCTTCAGCAATTCTTACTACATTAAACACCTTTTATTCCAATGCAGTCACATCCACAATTTTTAATATGGTTGGTCCAGATAATATCCAAAAGGCAATGTCACTGAACCAGTCCGCCGCTTCCATGTCCGCCATCCTCGGCCCGGTTCTTGGCGGTGCCTTTTTCGGTTTTATGCCAATCACTACCTTCATGGCAATAAATATTGCTGCCTTTTCCATTTCAGGCATTCTCAGCTTGTTTATCCGGTACAATCTCTTTGCCGAGAAAAAGGATTTAACAGAAAGAACTGGTTTCTTTCAGGATTTAAAGGAAGGCTTTATCTATGTTAGAAATGAACCGTTCATTAAGCATCTAATTTTTTTCGCAATTTGGCTGAATTTTTGGTTTACAGCCTTTCCAGTTGCCCTGCCTTATTTGGTCTTAGTCGTTCGCAACATGCCCTCGTATCAATTAGGAATTATCGAAGGTTCGTTTTCAGTAGGGACTCTCCTAATGGCTTTAATTTTGTCTGTCCGGCCGGAAATTAAGAAGAAAGAGTTTGCGATCCTTAGCGGTATAACAGGTATGTCCATTGCATTAATACTTATGGGTCTTCCCAGTCTCCCAGTAGCTTCAGGCATACCCAACACAGCCATATTCATATACTTAATCGCCCTTGTCCTAATTAGCTCTTCTTTATCGATGGTCATAAACATGCCTATCTTTGTCCTGCTGCAGAAGAAAACCCCGGATGAACTTCGGGGACGGGTGATGTCTCTATTGGAAACTGGAGCAAGCGGGATGACACCGGTAGGGCTTATTTTGTTCGGTGTTCTATTTGAAATTCTTCCCGCATGGATGTTAATGGCCATCAGCGGAGCAGCAATCCTTCTCCTGGTTACTTATCACGTCTGGAAAAAAACATTCTCACGTTACCTGCGTGAAGATTCTGTTCCTGCCCAATCAGGACTGTAAGAAACCATAGTAAAAGCACCGGCTCATCCAGCCGGTGCTTCATGTAAATAAACTTTATTTCTCCCAAGTTGTTTTGATGTATAAAGAGCTTTATCAGCCCGGTCCAAAAGACTGACAATCGTATCGCCCTTTTTATATCCTGCAATCCCAAAGCTGGAGGTAATCTTTCCAACAACCTTGAATTCATGAGTTTCAATTACTTTGCGCAGCCCTTCAGCAAGAATGACCGCTTCCTTCTCAGGTTTTTGAATGATCACGATAAATTCTTCCCCTCCCCATCTTCCAAAAAGCTCACCTGCACCAAGATTCTTTTCAATTAAGGAGACAATTTCCTTTAACGCTTCATCCCCTACATGATGTCCATATCGATCGTTAATAGCTTTGAAGTGGTCAATATCAAAAAATGCCACAGAAAAAGCATTATTACTATAAGAGCAATTCTCAATACATCCTTCTAGCCAAGTATCTATCTGATGGCGGTTTGCTATCCCGGTCAAGGAATCCGTATACGCATCCCGTTTTGCCGCAGCCAGTTCCTTATATACACCAAAAAGGTACTGTGTAAAATAAAGCATGACTATATAAACAATAGTTGCAACATAATATTGGATAAACGAGTCCATAGCCTCTGCCGAGATTTTACCCGCGTTTAGTATGCCTGGTATTAATGTAAGCCCAAGAATTGTAAATGCGACTATCAAACTATATTTCCTTCTAGTCGAAACAAAAATGTACATCATAATGACTGGCATCCAAATGATGAAATCTCCAAGCGAGTTTTCCCCGGCTTCTAAAATAACTTTATTAACTGCATCATAGAACGTAATTATATGGTAAAGGCTTACTATAATTACACTTACAGACTCAACCAGGCGAAGTTGATTTTTATACAATAATAACCAGGAAATACTGAACCACACGATAAGAACAGTGTTGATTACAGTTCCGACTATGTGCTCGTTGCCTGACGAGTTTTGCAAGAAGTTATTTAATAACAATGAAACGAGGAGGCAGGGAATGATCCATAAATATATTGTGCGTTTTAAGGAGCTAAACGTCTCGAATTTATTCTTCATGCCAACTACCTCCTTTTTCTTTAACTTTATTTTGTTATTATTTTCAAAAACTTTCTTCAACTTAAATATACTATAATTTCTTCATTCGTCTATCGGAAAAATGGACTATTGCAATACTTTTTCTATGATAAGGGGTTACATTACTTCTTGGCTCTCTCTCCTTTTAATTTCATTTTTTGTTCTCCTCCGAAAATTATATGATTGATCCGATCTTCTCAATTAGAAGTTGAAAATGAGATACAAAAAGAGCAGAAGATTAACAATCAATCCTCCCGCTCTTTTTTCACACTACTATTTTCAATCCAGCATACGGCTTATACAGATTTTACTTTTGTGTTAATCACAGGTTTCCCAGGCCTTCAATAGCCTTTTCAATATTTATTTCTCCCTCTTATTCTCTTTTTTATGATAAGAGCTTTCTGCCTCTGATAACATATTATTTACGGCTGCATGCATACGTTTCACATACATCTCCAGGAATCATGTAGTTATCTGTAATGTTGCGCAACTGAGTAAACTCCGCTTCCAAGTTGGGTTTGTTTGTGCCAGCCTTTTTTACTTTTTCATTCATTCCTTCAAATAGAGCACGAACTGCAAAAGCCTCCGGGTGATTGTTACCATGGGCACGGATGATCGCACCAGAGTATAAATCCAACTTCGGAAAATAATCAACGACAACCTCGCTAAAGGTCCTCACTTGTTCTGACATTATTGGGTTCCACTCCCTTAATGAATTTTGTTATCCGCCTTATGAGGATTTTACCTTTGATTTGATGACCGGATAGCCCAACTCTTCAATAGCTTTTTCAATATCTCCTATCATCAATGTTTCTGAATCAAAATCTGCTTTCACTTTACTAGAATTGAATAATACCGTTACACTTTCTTGTTTGATCCCCCTCAATCCTTTTACAGCATTCTCAATTTTTTGCATACAAGATGGACAAGATAATGTTTCTAATTGAATGACTGCTTTTTGCACGCTGATCTCTCCTTTCTTTAATATAGAGGCTTCGTTGTTCTTCTCTTCACAAATCAAGTATAGCCCTGTTTCGTTTTTAAAAAATTGATAGAAATCAAGTTTTGCGGTAAGACAGCTTGAAATATGGTCAATACCTTTTAAGCAGGTTCAGCCGTTTCTATTTAGGCTTCTCCAACAGTCCTTTTTCCTCCCAATCGATATCTCAGCAATCTCATGCCGTTCACGATCACTACGAGGATACTAGCTTCATGAACCAACATGCCGATGGAAATGTTCATCCATTCACTAAAGAATACGCTAACAAGTAAAACTAATACCACACCTACAGCAATAGCGATATTTTGTTTCATGTTGCTTGCAGTTGCCTTTGTTAACCCTAAAGCATGTGATAAGTTACTGAAGTTGGAATTCATCAAGACTACGTCAGATGTTTCAATCGCAACATCTGTTCCGCTGCCCATTGCGATGCCGATATTTGCGAGGGCTAGTGAAGGGCTGTCGTTGACCCCATCACCAACAAAAGCAACGATGTGTCCTTCTGTTTGCATTTTTTTGATATACGCGGATTTATCTTCTGGCAACATATGTCCATGTGCTTCAGTAAGCCTAAGTTCACGAGCAACTAAATCAACTGTTCCTTGGTTGTCTCCCGAGAGGACCACGAGGTTTTTCACTCCTGAATCCTTAAATGTTTGAAGTTCTTCACTCACACCTGCACGGATTTGGTCACGAATGCCCATCAGGATTTCCACTTTCCCATCGATTGCAGTCAGGACTAAAGAGTTTCCATTTTCCTCAAAACGCTTAAGATCTAATTTTGCTTTTTGGCTAAATTCAATTTTTTCTCTTTCCATTAAAGTGACATTTCCTACTGCCACGCGACGGCCATTTACCTTTGCGACAATTCCGCTGCCTCTAACCACCTCTGTTTCTTCTACTGGATAGGTAGTAATCTCGCCGATGTCTTTTATAACAGCCTTTGCAAGTGGGTGATCTGACTCACGTTCTACACTTGCCAGGTATCCCAGCAGTTCCTTGCTGTTTTCTCCATAGTATTCACTTTCCGCTACCTCAGGGGTTCCTGCAGTCAATGTGCCTGTTTTATCAAATACCATTGTATCCACCCTGCTGAAATCATTGATAACTTCACTGCCTTTTAGGAGTATGCCATTACGCGCACCATTTCCGATACCCGCAACATTTGAAACGGGTACCCCAATAACCAGCGCACCAGGGCATCCTAAAACCAAAATGGTTATGGCCAGTTCTATGTTCCGTGAGAATAGCCAAACGATGAATGCCAGGACTAGAACTGCAGGAGTATAATATTTGGAGAATCGGTCGATGAATCGCTCTGCTTCTGACTTGGAGTCCTGAGCCTCTTCTACCAATTCAATGATTTTACCGAATGTTGTATCTTCTCCGACCCGGTCTGCCCGAATTTGAATTGTTCCATTTTCCAAAATGGTCCCTGCAAAAACTTCAGAATCAATTGCTTTATTCACTGGTACTGATTCACCTGTGATGCTAGCTTCATTGACATGGCCTTCTCCGATTATAACTGTCCCATCAACAGGAATTTTTGCCCCGGTTTTAACAAGCAAAATGTCTCCTTCGTCCACCTCATCAACATCCACTTCTTCGAATTCGCCATTATCCACTCGCTTCCACGCACTTTCTGGTGCCATTTCTGTAAGTTCTTTGATGGCAGATCTTGTTTTGTTTAATGTGCGTTGTTCCAGGAAAGAACCGAATAGGAATAAGAAAGTAACAATTGCGGATTCTTCGTAGTTTTGTATCAAAAAAGCTCCTATAACGGCAATGGTGACTAACACATCAATGCTGACAACTTTTACTTTTAAGGCTTGATATGCTTGAATGGCAATTGGCGCCGCTCCAAAGATGGAAGCGATAATGAATGACCAAGTAAATAAAATCGTGTTATCTAAAGCAAAATTGCTTATTAGTCCAAGTACAATAAATATTCCACTAATCAGCGTAATTAGATTCTTCCTACCCAATACAAACCTTAGCATTTATTTCCCTCCTTTAATTACCTTCTGTTGATGGCTTTATTATAGGACGGTTATCGATATTAAAAATTGATGGGAATCAATTTTTGACATTCTTTTGTATTTCTCCTTAACGGCTTTTACTTTTGTTAGATGACTGAATAGCCACGTTCAATACAGTTCCACAAACTTTTTCCCCTATGCTTTAAGCAATCCCTTCCGCTCTGGCTCCAAAAGGGAAGAGAATTATTTACTGAATTCAGTCCTAATTTGCATTTAAAAAATATGAACAAATAAAAAAAGAACCGAGAAAACGTACAAACTGTACGCCTCCCGATTCTGATTGCTTATAATCATTATATTTGACTTCTTTCCCGTTCAGATACCAACTTAAATTACAGTGATAGAATGACAAAAACTGTTTCTATTTACCATGATTATTCCACAGTAACAGATTTCGCCAAGTTTCTTGGCTTATCTACGTCACAGTCGCGGTGCAGGGCTGCGTAGTATGCAAGCAGCTGGAGCGGAATGACAGAAACAAGTGGTGTCAGCATATCATGGACAGCTGGAATTACGAAGCTATCTTCATCTGTTTCAAGGCCCTTCATGGAGATGATACAAGGGTTCGCACCACGTGCAGCAACCTCTTTAACATTTCCCCGGATGCTTAAGTTTACTTTTTCCTGAGTTGCAAGGGCAATGACAGGAGTTCCTTCTTCAATTAGCGCAATGGTGCCGTGTTTCAACTCACCACCGGCGAATCCTTCAGCCTGGATATATGAAATTTCCTTCAGCTTAAGCGCACCTTCCATGCCGACATAATAATCGACTGCCCTTCCGATAAAAAAGGCGTTGCGAGTAACAGTCAGGAATTCACGGGAAATGTGCTCAATGATTTCTTTGGTATCACACAGTACTTCCATTGCATTTGCAACAATTCCTAATTCCTTGACAAGGTCAAATCCTATTTCAAGACCGCGGCTCTTCGCGGTTACTTCGGCTAAAATTGCAAGTACAGCCAACTGGGCGGTATAAGCCTTCGTTGAAGCTACTGCAATCTCCGGGCCGGCATGAAGCAGCAATGTGAAATCTGCTTCCCGGGATAGGGTGGAGCCCGGAACATTTGTAATGGTAAGTGCAGGATGGCCCATTTCTTTTATCTGGACAAGCACAGCACGGCTGTCTGCTGTTTCACCGCTCTGCGAAATAAATACAAACAAAGGCTTTTCCGAAAGAAGCGGCATATTATAGCCAAATTCGCTTGAGATATGAACCTCAACCGGTACTTTGGCAAGTGTTTCAATTAATTGTTTTCCTACAAGGCCTGCATGATAAGAAGTCCCAGCTGCAATAATATAAATCCTATCGGATTGCTTGATTGCCTTAACAATATCCTCATCAATAGACAATTCGCCGTTATCATTTTGGTACTTCTGAATGATTTTACGCATGACAAGCGGCTGCTCATCAATTTCCTTGAGCATATAGTGAGGGTATGTGCCTTTTTCAATATCACTTGCGTCAAGTTCCGCCTTATATGGATTGCGGCTAATTGTTTCACCCTCAAGAGTCTGAATTTCAACAGAATCCTTTTTTACAATCACGATTTCTTTATCCATAAGTTCAACGTACTGGTCAGTCACCTGAAGCATTGCCATCGCATCGCTGGCAACTACGTTAAACCCATCGCCAAGTCCAACAAGGAGCGGGCTTTTATTTTTCGCTACATAAATTGTTTCCTTATCCTCACTGTCGAGAAGTCCCAGTGCATATGAGCCTTTAAGCAGGCCCAATACTTTACGGAAGGATTCAAGAGCCGTCAGTCCATCCTTTGCAAAAAGCTCAACCATCTGGACAATAACTTCTGTATCAGTATCACTATCGAGCTTAACATCAATCAAATATTCACGTTTTAGCTCTTCATAGTTTTCTATTACACCATTATGAACAAGTGTGAACCTTGATGCGTTACTTTGATGAGGGTGTGCATTTCTTTTGCTGGGTGCTCCGTGGGTAGCCCAACGAGTGTGGCCAATCCCTGCGTTTGCTTCAACGCCTAGATCAACAATTTTGCGGAGATCTGCAATTCGCCCTTTCTCCTTAAACACGCTAACCCCGTTTTCGTTCATTACAGCAATCCCGGCAGAGTCATACCCGCGATATTCAAGCTTCTCAAGGCCTTTAAGCAATATCTCTTTTGAATCCTGACTTCCGATATATCCAACGATTCCACACATAATCTCTTATCCTCCTGTATCAGAGGGCAAGACAGTACCGAGGGCACAGCTTGCCCCCTATCCCTGTTTAATAAATGGAACGGCTCCTACATTCATGCCTATTCCTTTTGCGCATCTTGCAGCTCTTTGTCCATCAAGTTGCCCTGATGTTTTTAAGCAGCAAGAGTCAGCCGTGCGCTGCGGCTGGGAGGCATCCGCCGAAACTTCGATAAACCTCCACCTCGTCAACTAATCCCTTTTTCCGATCCGGATTAGTCCTGGCGCTTTTAGTATGTGTAAACCACTGCCCACCTTTCCATTTTTGAATAGGCTGGTTGCATCTTACAAAAACCAGCAAGACTCATCTTACATGAGAATAATACTTACGTCAAGATGTAAAGTTTTTCCTTCCTATACCCAAAATTGGCTGAATCACAAACTAGACAATCTTCATGATTGGGCTATGTTAAACAATTCTATAAAAAAGGAGAGTAAGGGATACGTCATTATAAAATAAAATATGCATAAGGGAATAAGTACGTTCCCTTATGCATCAAGTTAGATAAAGTGAAACTACAATCCATGGGGGTTTCTTCATCCCCACGGATTGTTAGTTGAACGAATCGGGCGCTTACGGGCTGTTGTCCCCTGTCTAAAGCTTTTACGAATATTCTAAGGCCCTTCAAGTGGGGGAACTTACAGCCCGTTAATACAGGATAAAACACTAACTTTATGCCTCTGCAACGGTAGGCCGACTGTAGACATTTTCATCCAGCTCACCTGTCACTTTACTTGTAAGTACTCCTGATGTCATTGCACCACTTACATTTAGCGCGGTCCTTCCCATATCGATCAAAGGCTCAACCGAAATTAGAAGGCCGACAATGGCGACTGGAAGGTTCATGACCGAAAGGACGATCAATGCAGCAAATGTAGCACCTCCACCAACACCAGCTACACCGAAAGAACTGATTGTCACTACCAGAATCAGTGTCACAATAAAGGAAATGCTAGTCGGATCAATCCCTGCTGCAGGGGCCACCATGACAGCAAGCATTGCCGGATAAATACCCGCGCACCCATTTTGGCCGATGGTGAGTCCAAATGAGCCGGAAAAATTGGCAATTCCCTCCGAGACACCAAAATCCTTTGTCTGTGTCTTAAGAGTTAACGGCAATGTACCCGCGCTTGAACGGGATGAAAAGGCAAACGATAAAGTGGGTAATCCTTTTTTTACATAAAGGGCCGGACTAACCTTAGCTAGTGCCAAGAGTGCCAAATGAACAATAAACATAAGAATAAGTGCAACATAGGATGCGATTACAAACTTGCCCAAATTAACAATCGCGGCATAATCACTTGTCGCTGCGGCCTTTGCAATAATTGCAAGGATACCGTACGGTGTAAGCCTTAAGATTAATGTAACAACCCTCATGATAATCGAATAAAGTGTATCAATTATTTTTGCAAAAAACTCTGCGCGTTCCGGTTCTTTCCCCCTAATCCCAAGATAAGCAACTCCAATAAACGCTGCAAATAGCACGACCCCAATAGTTGAAGTCGCCCTTGCCCCAGTCAGGTCAGCAAATGGATTTCCCGGGAACATTTCAAGGATTTGCTGGGGGATGGTCATATTTTCTACAGTGACGACCCTTTCCTTCAATAGTTCATTACGTGCCGCTTCAGCTTCTCCCTCAGTTAATTGGGCCCCTTCAAGGCCAAATCCCAAGGCAGATCCAATACCAATTGCTGCTGATATTGCTGTCGTACCCAATAGCAGACCAATAACCAGGAAGCTGATCCTACCAATATTTTTAGTTAATTTGAGTTTTGTAAATGCACCGACGACCGAAATGAAAATAAGCGGCATTACAATCATTTGCAGCAGTTTAACATAACCTGTACCAACGATTGATAGCCAGCCCATTGTTACTGTTGTAACCTCTGATGCTGTACCATAAAGTAAGTGAATCGCTGTTCCGAATACAACCCCTAATCCCAAACCCGTAAATACACGCTTTGAAAAAGAAACATGCTTTTTTTGCATTACTAAAAGCCCGTACATTAGCAATAAGAGAACCGCAACATTCACGATAACAAATAACGTATTCATCCTCTTTCCTCCCTCCTAGTTAATACTCTATCTGTATGAGCAAATCATTCTAATTATTCTTACGTGCGAGGTTGGTTTTATCGATTTACAGTAAAAAAGCATTGGCTTAGTGAGCCAATGCTTTACAAACTTATTCTTCTAATCCCATTTCCTCTTTTACTACCTTAACAATTCTATTCACATAATTAGAGCATTGCTCCTCGGTTGGAGCTTCAGCCATTACTCGGACGAGCGGCTCTGTACCAGAAGGGCGAACAAGAATCCGGCCGTCACCTGCCATTTCTTTTTCTACCTCTTCAATTATGGCTTTTACCTTCTCATTATCTGTAACATGATGCTTGTCTGTTACTCTAACATTAACAAGCAGCTGTGGAAACTTCTTAAACTCATTCGCGAGCTCAGATAAAGGCTTTTTTGTGGTTTTCATAATATTTACAAGCTGTAGGCCGGTTAACAGCCCATCTCCAGTTGTATTGTAATCAAGGAAAATAATATGGCCTGATTGCTCTCCGCCAAGATTAAAGCCATTTTTCTTCATTTCTTCGACAACATATCGGTCTCCTACAGCTGTTTGAGCACTTTGGATGCCATTCTTTTCAAGAGCTTTATAAAATCCGAGGTTACTCATGACAGTAGAAACAACCGTGGAATGCTTCAGCCTGTTTTGTTCTTTCAAATACTTTCCACAAATATAAAGAATTTGGTCCCCATCAACGACTTCACCATTTTCATCAATTGCAATCATTCTGTCTCCATCGCCATCGAAAGCAAGGCCGATATCCGCTCCCTTTTCTTTGACAAATGCAGCCAGTGCTTCAGGGTGAGTTGAGCCAACTCCGGCGTTTATATTCAAGCCATTAGGAGATGCCCCCATGGTGGAAATATCGGCATCCAAGTCTGCAAACAAATGAGTAGCAAGTGATGAGGTTGCACCATGGGCACAATCCAAGGCAACATGAATTCCCGAAAAGTCTTCATCTACTGTTTGTTTCAAATATTGAAGGTATTTTTGGCCGCCTTCAAAATAATCATTTACCTGGCCCAATTCCCCTCCTACAGGACGAGGAAGCTCATCAGAAGGTAGATCCATCAGTTTCTCAATTTCAGCTTCTTGTTCGTCTGAAAGCTTAAATCCATCGGGGCCAAAAAATTTAATTCCATTATCCTGAACAGGGTTGTGCGAGGCAGAAATCATAACTCCAGCCTGGGCTCCAAGTGCCTTTGTCAAGAATGCTACTCCTGGTGTCGATATAACGCCAAGTCTCATTACCTCCGCACCTATTGAAAGAAGTCCGGCAACCAGTGCTCCTTCAAGCATATGCCCGGAAATTCTGGTATCCCGCCCAATAATTACTTTCGGGCGGTCCTTATCCTTAGTAAGGACAAAACCTCCAAAGCGTCCCAATCTAAACGCCAATTCAGGTGTCAGTTCACTATTTGCGACTCCGCGCACTCCGTCGGTACCGAAATATTTTCCCATTTTCACAATCGCTCCTTCTGCTAAATCCAATCGAATATTAGACATCCGTATTTGTAATTGTCACTGTTGCTGTGGACTGGGCCATCCTCCATGAAACCCCATCAGGCCCATCAACTCGTATTTGAACATCATGCTCGCCTTCTTCAAGTCCGGCTAATTCAACAAAGAGCCGAAAATCGTCTGGTTCAAGCGTGTTGACCTGTTCTGCGGGGCCATACACGAGCAGGCTTGTACGACCATCCTTTGGAGTTTCAAACGTAACTTCAGCCCCCTCTGAAAGACCAGTAACATTGACCGGAATAGAAGAGAGACTGACCTCTTCTTCAGCTTTTTGGACATTCACTGTAATTTTGACCAATTCCGGAGAAACAGCTGTTATACCCTTTGATATAATAACTGGCACTGTTACTGTCGTGCTTTTTGTAATCTTGCTCAAGTCAATTTCCGCACGCACCGCATCCGTATTCGCCAATATATTCTCATCTGCTGTTATTACCGCTTCCTTAGTATCGGATTCTATCGATTCCAGGACCAGCCCTTTAGGTAAACTTCCTTTTTCGACTATATTTATTGGAACTTTCTTCGTCAAGCTTTTTACAGGTATCGTTACTTCCACCGCTTCTGGTTCCACAATAACATCGAGTTTATTTAAGTCCTTATCAAGTACACGTATATTTGCATCTCGTGTTGTTGTTTCTGAAATCGGCTCCTTTAAATCTAAAGTGGCCTTTACATAGGTAATACTTTCAATAACATCACGAGGACCAGTTATTTTTACTCTTTCTGGTTTAATCTGCGGTGGAGATGCGCCGAACCCATCCAAGACCTTTCCTGAATCGTATTCCGCTTCCACTTTGAATTCACGGGTGATCCGCTCCTGAATCGTAATGTTAACAGAGGCGGGGGACAGTTTTGCGTCCAGTTTATCAGAGAGTTTCCTAATCTTTAACTTTACGTTTCGTTTGCCTACCTCTGCATCAGACAACTCTACATAAACCTCGAAATTCTTAAGAGTCTTTGCATTTTGAACATGGCTTTTAGGACCTGAAACCTGTACATTGACCGTCTCAGGCAAGCCTGTGACAATAAGATTCTTAGTATCATAATAGGCATTTAGCGGAACATCTTCTATTGTTTCTGTCGTTTCATCTCCTGGTACATAAATTTCTTTTAGCTGGTTTCCCGCTTTTTCAGGAACAGAAGAATAGAGCAGGAAGGCTAGCAGGAGGGCAACGACCTTAACAAACCAGCTGTTGTCCAGCAATCTATCCATTTTTCTTCATCCTCCAATTCCACCGGTTTGAAGAAGCAGGCTTAGATTTTTCAGGACCTGCCAATTCCGTTGTAACCATTTCCTTAAAAGCATCCATACTGAGATCCCGGTAAAGCTCACCATTCTTTGTTAAAGAAACTGCACCGGTCTCCTCCGATACAACTATTGTAATACTATCCGTAACCTCGCTAATCCCCAAAGCAGCTCTGTGCCTTGTCCCAAGTTCTTTTGAAATGAAGGGACTTTCTGATAGCGGAAGGTAGCAGGCTGCAGCCGCAACATTGTTTTTTTGTAAAATTACGGCCCCGTCATGCAAAGGCGTGTTCGGGATAAAGATATTGATCAGAAGCTCCGATGAAATTTTCCCATCCAGCCTTATGCCTGTTTCAATATAATCTGTCATTCCCGTTTCCCGTTCAACTGAAATCAGAGCCCCAATCCGCCGTTTCGCCATGTAATCCACGGCTTTTACAATGGCTGTAGTCGTCTTCTCCAGCTCCTCTTCTTCCTGGCTGCCGCTCCTAGAAAAGAAACGTCCCCGTCCCAGCTGTTCAAGCGCTCTCCTTAGCTCAGGCTGAAAAATAATGATAATCGCAAGGAATCCCCATGTGATAATGTTATCAACAATCCAGCTTAACGTTTTAAGCCCTAGGAAGTCACTTAACACTTTGACTAAAAGAATCACAAAAATTCCTTTAAGTAGTTGGACTGCCTTCGTTCCTTTTATAAGCATGATTAATTTATATACGACATACCAGACAATGGCGATATCGACAATACCGGCCAAGTAGTCAAATAGCGAAATATCTCCAAACGGCATTGGCTTTCCTCCGGTAATTTAATATGTAGGGCCCATTATTGGGAGTATCTATTTAGATAAATGTAACTTTCTCATTATAACACAAAATACGCTACACTTATCATATTCATTTGTTACGGGAGAAATCCTGCTGAAACAATATAAGGCATCGGTATAGCACCGATGCCTGTTTTAAAAAATACAGCCCCTAAACCACCGAGTTTACTCATTCTGTCCCAGTCCAACAAGATTGGTGGCAGCTTTCTTAATATGGTACCAGATTAAGTCAAAGGTTTTATCGACCTTTTCAATTTTACCAGTTACATTTCCTGCTGAGGCCAAATAATTTTCACCATTAATGACTGTTACATCTCCTTGGACTTCGCCTTCTATCTTAATATCCCCATTCTTTACTACTAAGTCCCCCTTGACAACCTTGCCTTCAGGAACTATGACCGTGTCATTTTGTATTACTACCTGGTCAGCGTTCGTTGTAGAGAATTCTTGATCGGTATTGCCCGCAATTGAAAAGAGGCTCCCTGCCATAAGGACAACAAATACAGCTGCCGCAGAAACGATAGGGTGTCCTTTCATCCAACGCTGGATCCCCACCTTCCTTTTTTCTCTTGGGAGTTTCGCCATAACTGACTCGGTAAATCCCTGTGGCGCCTGTATATGGGATGTACTTTTAACAAGAGCGACAGACTTTTCAAGTTCATGAAAAAGCCTTTGGCAATCTTTACAGGTGCCAAAGTGTTCCTTTAACAATTGTTCATGTTCTGGTTCAATATCTTCATCCAGGTAGTCGTGCATGTAGCCAATGATTTGATCAGGGCATTTCATACTAGTTCACCTCTCACACATGTCGTAACTGTTTTCTTAATGCTTCACGTCCTCTATGAATCCGGGTCTTTACCGTCCCTAGAGGCAAATCCAATATTTCACTTATTTCATTTAATGAGAGTTCATCAATATACTTAAGAACAATTGCTGATCTGTATTTGTCAGGAAGTTTTAAAATTTCTTGTTGTATGGTTTCCTGAAGCTCCATTTTCTCCAATTCCTTTTCAGGAAGCGGTGTTTCTGATGGTATACGTGAATAGAGATTCAACCCTTCGGTTCCAGCCATTTCCGCATCCAGGTAAAAATCCGGTTTTTTCTTTCTAATCCGGTCTATACATAAGTTGGTTGCAATCCGATATAGCCAGGTTGAAAATTTATATTCCTGATTATAGCTATTAATATTTACATATGCCCGGATAAACGCTTCTTGAGCGATGTCCTCCGCCTCATGTCTGTTGCCAAGCATCCGAAAGGCCAGTTGGAACAGTTTGTCTTTATAGATTTCAACAATCTCTGCAAAAGCGTCCTGGTCACCTTTTTTTACTTGTTTTATCCTTTTTTTCACAAGAGCATCCAATGGTTTACCTCCGCCTCCAATTGCGGCTATGCGATTTTACGAATCGCTTGCAAAAAGGTTTCATTTATTTAAAAACAATTTTATCAAAATCTTGGCAATTATGGTGTAGAAAGGTTTAAAAATCACAAATAACGGAGATAAAAATAGTAAATTTTTAAAAGGGAATGGTAAATATGAGCTATCAGCTTACAAAATTGGCCCAAGATATAGAAATGTCCAGGAAAGAAATGGTCCAGCTTGCTTCCAACACCCCACTAACCGATCAAAATGTTGTTGAAGCAAGTGCAAAATTAGATAACCTGCTGAACACATATCACTTAATGATCACCAAAAAGGCCTGAATCCCCATAAAGGAATAGTGGTAATTAAAAACCAGCAGTCCCAAAGTATTTGGCCTGCTGGTTTTTTAATTTTTGAAGAAAATCGGATGTTGAATGGACACTAAAAAAAGAGAAAGGATCAACATACCGATCTTATTAGTTTAATTTAATCTATTAAAGCAGCTTCTCCCCAAATAGCGAACCCATCAACTCCACTGCTACAGTAGCTGTCTTATTTCGCTCATCCAATATAGGATTTACTTCCACAAATTCAGCTGATGTGATGATTTCAGCCTCTGCAAGCATCTCCATTGCCAGATGACTTTCTCGGTACGTTATTCCGCCATATACAGGAGTACCAACACCAGGGCAGTCAAGTGGGTCAAGCGCATCCAGATCAAGTGATAAATGGACACCGTCCGTTTTAGTTTTAAGATAAGAAATTGTTTCTTCAATCACTTTAGCCATACCCATTCTATCAATTTCGTGCATGGTATATACTTTAATGCCCTTTTCTTTAATTAAATCCTTTTCGCCCTCATCCAATGCTCTTGCACCAATAATAACAATATTCTCGGGTTTTATCTTTGGGCTGTAACCGCCAATTTCGGTTAATTTCTTATGGCCGAGACCAAGACTGACTGCAAGAGGCATCCCATGAATATTTCCTGATGGAGAGGTGTCTGCTGTATTTAAGTCGCCATGCGCATCATACCAGATGACACCTAAGTTATTGTAATGCTTTCCAATACCTGCAAGTGTCCCAATCGCTATACTATGATCTCCACCCAGAACAAGCGGGAAAGCCCCTTTCGCCACTACTTGATCCACTATATCAGCTAACTGCTCACTTTTTTCAGTTATCAATTCCAAGTTGCGCAAATTGGACTGTTGATCAATAACAACCTCTGGGCGCCCAATTGCAATATCCCCTAAATCCTCTATTTGATCAAACAAAATCCTTAACCTTTCCACTACCTCTGCATAGCGTATTGCACTCGGTCCCATATCCACGCCTCGTCGCAATTGCCCCAGGTCCATAGGCATGCCGATTATAGACAATCTCTTCATCTTTTCCCCCCCTTTGTATTTCTTTCATTTTAACCTCTATGAGCAAATTGACTCAACACAGCAGAGCACTGCATATATATACAGTACTCACTATAATAAATGGCTGTATTCCAACTGATGTTACATTCAAATCCTTTTGCTTCTATCTTAAGAAACCAATCATTCAACCCACATAGAATCAAAGCCTTGAAATAAAAAAAAGCCTTAAATTCAATGAATTTAAGGCTGAAATGGTCTTATGTATGTGTGATGGTGGAGCCTAGCGGGATCGAACCGCTGACCTCCTGCGTGCAAAGCAGGCGCTCTCCCAGCTGAGCTAAGGCCCCAGTCATGGAGCGGAAGACGGGGCTCGAACCCGCGACCCCCACCTTGGCAAGGTGATGTTCTACCACTGAACTACTTCCGCACTCTGTAATAAGTATAACTAAAAATAGTAAAATGGACAATGATATAATTATAAGGTGAGCCATGAAGGACTCGAACCTTCGACCCTCTGATTAAAAGTCAGATGCTCTACCAACTGAGCTAATGGCTCGAACTAAGAAACAACCTACAGCCAAGTTTGGCAAAAAGTCAGATGCTCGAAATAAAGTTATCAGCAGCGTAACCCTATGCGCCACTCGTATCTGCTAGCTTATGTAATGGCTTGAAAGAGTTTTGCTTATTTATGCGAATGAGCCGCAAAATAAAAAATGGCTGGGCTAGCTGGATTCGAACCAACGAATGACGGAGTCAAAGTCCGTTGCCTTACCGCTTGGCTATAGCCCAATAATTATTTTCAGCTCTTTAAAAGTCAATAAACTTAAAAAGAACATACATAGTATGCCTCTAAATATTGAAGCATATTCAAAAAAATGGTGGAGGGGGACGGATTCGAACCGCCGAACCCCGAGGGAGCGGATTTACAGTCCGCCGCGTTTAGCCACTTCGCTACCCCTCCAAAATGGTGCCGGCTAGAGGACTTGAACCCCCAACCTACTGATTACAAGTCAGTTGCTCTACCAATTGAGCTAAACCGGCATTTTTTAAAAAATATTAAATGGTGGAGGATGACGGGATCGAACCGCCGACCCTCTGCTTGTAAGGCAGATGCTCTCCCAGCTGAGCTAATCCTCCATATGGTGACCCCTACGGGATTCGAACCCGTGTTACCGCCGTGAAAGGGCGGTGTCTTAACCGCTTGACCAAGGGGCCTTCAAAAAATAAGCTTCCAAGCGGGCTCGAACCGCTGACCTCTTCCTTACCATGGAAGTGCTCTACCTACTGAGCTATGGAAGCATTATTTAATAATGCATAAAAGGCTCCGCAGGTAGGACTCGAACCTACGACCGATCGGTTAACAGCCGATTGCTCTACCACTGAGCTACTGCGGAATA